>JAFQVS010000008.1 GCA_017407905.1 Bacteroidaceae bacterium
AAGAAATTCAATGTAGGTACGATTGTTTTAAGGAAAAAGTGCGAGGTATGTTTAACCGCTACTTAGACGCTTGTTTACAAGCGACTAAGTGAGGGCGGTCCGCAGCACCCTTAAAACAATCGTAAACCGAAATGACAAGCAAGCCTCCGACCGAGTGAGTGCATCGTTGCCTCACGAGCAAAGGAGGCTTGCGATAATTTCTTTAGGTGCAGTTTTTTTTGCTTACTTTTTTTTGGAAAAAAAGTAAGTCCTAAAGTATAAAGTGAAAGAGAGAATAGCCGCACAAGTATTCCGTGAAGGTGATAAATAGAGTAATCTCGACCACACCTTTTTGCTACTGAGCCGAAAATATAAGAAAAGTGCCGGAATAAATCCAAGAGCGGCCCCACTGTCTGAAAATATTTATTTACTGTGCCTCTTTCATCTGTCTGAGAAGCTCTTTTTGCTTGTCGTTGAGGGTGGGCAGGGTGAGGCTCAGCGAGACGTAAAGGTCGCCCTTTGCGGCTTCGTTCTTGTATTGCGGGAGGCCCTTCCCCTTGAGGCGCAGCTTGGCCGAGGGCTGTGTGCCGGGCTTTATCTGCATACGGACGCTGCCGTCGAGGGTGGGGACGGTTATTTCGCCACCGAGCAGCAGGGTGTATAGGTCGGTCGATACGTCGGTGTGCAGATTGTCGCCCTCGCGCCTGAAGAGCGGGTCGGCCTCGATGCGGAAGGTTATGTAAAGGTCGCCGCGCGTGCCCCCGGCAGGGGCTTCGCCGCCTTGTCCTTTGAGGCGTATCTTCTGCCCGTCGGTAACGCCGGCGGGGATTGTCAGGCGTATGCTGTTGCCGTTTATTGTTACCACGCGCTTGTGTGTACTGCTAATCTCGCGCAGTGTCAGCTGTAGCTCGGTCTGTAGGTCGTGCCCTTTTGACGGTGCGCCCCCGCCGAACCCGCCGAACCCACGGTTGCCGAAGAGGCTCTCGAAAAAGTCGCTGAATCCTCCGCTGTTGCCTGCACCGCCGAATCCGCCAAAATCGAAGCCTCCGCCGCCGTAGCCGCTGCCATATTGTCGGCGTTGCGCCTCAAATTCGTCGGCGTGTCGCCAATGCTCGCCATACTCGTCGTACTTTTTGCGCTTCTCGGGGTCGCTCAGCACCTGATTGGCCTCGTTTATCTCTTGGAAACGCTGTTTGGCCGCGGGGTCCTCGTTTTTGTCGGTGTGATATTTTTTTACCAATCGACGAAAGGCCTTGCGAATATCCTCTTGTGTGGCGTTTCTCTCTACTCCCAATACTTTGTAGTAATCTATGAATGCCATAATACTAATTTTTTATCTGTAAGATAAATAACAAATAGCGTGCCAAAGTGGTTGGCTTGACTTTTTGTCATTCTTGCGCATTAAATAAAGTGAAAATTTGGAACAATTGGCAGAAATAGATTATATTCGCAGACAAAATGTTTTTATCGGGGAATATAATAACGACAAAATAGAGCTTTATGAAGAATCTTTTTAAATTGATGCTGTTGCCACTCTCGCTGTTGGCCGTGTCTTGCAGCAGCGACGATGATGGCTATAATGCCGACACTGCAATTTCTCTCTATAATCCCGTGCCCGAGAGTTATAGAGTGGTTAAGGGTATTAAAATGAGCGCTACGGATGGTCGCGGCGAGCATACGTGGAATTATACCCTCAACTACGATGCGCAGAGGCGTATAAAATCGCTCGACGCCGAAATTTCGACCTATCAGCTGCGTAACAACAGCCGTTGGTACAGGGTGAACATAAAATCATCGACCGAGTATCAATTCCTCGACGAGAAGAATCTGGGAGTGATATATAATGCCTCGCTCGAATATCCGACGTATCCCGATTGGAACACCACAAAGGGCTATCGTCTGCCGGGCGAGTTTAACGCAAAGGGTGCTTTGGTGCATTTTGGCACGTTCGATTGTGAATATTCGGGTAACACTCTTACGAAGGCCTATATTGACAATGGGCGTGTCTATAAGCCGGCACACGACCGTTACGGCAACGTTACGGGATATATGTGCGAGGATGGCGATTCAATATATTCCAAATTGAACATCTACCCCTATTCGTCTATAAATAATAAGACCAATGTTGATTTTTCGGGCTTTATGGGCTATTGGGTGCCCGAGCGCGAGATTTACGACAATCACGATTGGCGCTACGCTTTCTGCCACCTTGCGGCATTTGATATGTTGGGCGCGCGCAGCCTGCATCTTCCCGAGGGCGAGTGGACGTTGGACGCTTCGGGTTGTCCCGTTGCTTGTGTGCTTCCCTCGGGCATTAGACTCGAAATTGTGTATGCCGAATAATGGTGCCGACGCCTTTATCGGACGGCTAAAAGCAATAAAAAACTCTCTCCCCTTTGGATTCCAATAATCCAAAGGGGAGAGAGTTTTTTATTTGCACATATAGTCGAGATACTCTTCGATGGCTTTTTGACACACGGGACAAAAGTCGCGCAGTTGGTTCATCATACACTGAGGGGTGGGGCGGTAGATGCCTTTCTCCAAATATCCGCCACCCTCGTAGGCGCCGAGCGTCAGGCTCTCTTGCTTTTGTGTGAGCATTGCCTTGTCGAAGGGGGTGGGGACGGGGGTGGTGTCGGCAATCATACTCTTCCACTTTTTGTCGAAATTGACAAAGGTGGTAAGGTTGGCCTCCCACGGCTCTTTGTCTGCGGGGTAGAGGGCGCTGACGGTGTTCCCCACCTCGACATATTCGTCGCCGAGGCCCAAAAGCGAGTGGCCAAATTCGTGCACATATACCTCGCCCGTGCGGCCTGTCTTTCCGGCCGAGCCGAGGCCGTAGAAATTGTATATTCCGCCTCCGCCGTATTTATCGGTGTTTGTCAGTATGAAAATGCTCTCGTAAGGGGCCGAGGCTGCAAGGTCGCGCACACGCTGAAAATCCTCGACCATCTGGTAGCGCTCGCTGCCAAAGGTAAAGAAGCGCGTGTCGAGGGTAGTGTTTACCCATTTGCCGTGTCCCGGCTCGCTTATTCCTGCCTCGGGCGAGGGGGCCCACACGGCACGAATGTTTATGCGGTGGCGGTTCTTGTCGAAGGGCGAGTAGCCGAAGAGGGCGTCGCTCCACATTCGGCACGAGGCAAGGAATTTCTCCTTTTGCTCGGCTGTGAAGCCGTCGGGCAGCAGTACAATGTCGAGGCTGTGCTCGATGCTGCCGCCTATGTGAATGTCGATGCTCTCGCAGGCGGTGCCCCGTGGACGAATATTGTAGTCGCTTACGTTTATGCTGTGCGAGTGTAGCTTCTGCATCTCTTTTGTGGCCTTGTTGCGGGCATATATCTCGATGCGGAAATTGCGCTTGGGCTCGGGGAAAATGATGGCCTCGGCAAAGGAGCGGCTCACGCGGGCGGCCTCGTCGGTTGTCTGCCACTCGTTGAAGAGCGTGCAGTAGTTGTTCTTGTATATTGTCTTTCCGCTCTGCTCATCGACGATGCGGAAGTGCTGCTCGCCATACTCAAAGGGGTTAATGAGCGCATTTTTCGAGCCGGCCCACACTCCCTCGCGCCTTACGGCGTCGAATGTGTAGCCCTCGCTCCGGCTGTTGCCCGTGTGATGAAAATCGTAGCGCAGGGTGCTGTTCTTAAAATAATCCTCGTAGCGGACATTCTCCTCGGCGGTGCCTGCCGACGGGGCACCTTTGTGTAGTTTATCGACACTCCCACACGATGCAAAAAGGGTTACTAAAAAGGTTAGTAAAAATTCTCTCTTTTTCATAAGTAACGTTTTTTCTGATATTTTGTGCGAAGTTAAGAAACTTTGCGTTAATTATAGCAAAAAAACTCCCTTTTAAAGTTCATACATTGCGGTTTTATTCTTAATTTTGCAAAAGTTTCGACAAATAATGAATTTTATTAACAGCTTATAAGAATTATTGAAATGAAGAAATTTCTTGTTTTTGGGTTGAGCATCTGCTTCGCATTGACGTTCAGCTCGTGTAAAACATCTAAGGAGAGTGCCTATAAGAGTGCATACGACCAAGCTAAACAGCAAGAGCTTGTTCAGGGCGATAGTCAGGTAGCCGAGCCCATCGAGATTGCTCCCGTAACAACCTCGACATCAACATCAACCGAGACGCCTCCCCCCGTTGATATGAGTTATCGTGAAGAGAAGGTAGTGCTTGCAACAGGCGAGCAGGGCGTGCTGAAGGCCTTCAGCGTTGTTTGCGGCAGCTTCGTTTCAAAGACAAACGCCGATGCTCTGAAAGCAACACTCGTGGGCGAGGGTTACAGCGCACTTGTTGTGCAGAATCCCGCAACAGGAATGTACCGTGTGGTTTGTGCTACATACGACGATAAGCAGCGTGCAGCCGAGGCTCGCGACCAATTTAAGGCCAGCCACCCCACAGACGCCGATTTCCAGAAATCGTGGTTGCTGTATAATAAGTAATACGAATCGCGGCCATAGGCGGTTGATTCGTTATAATAATATTTCTCCTTGAATTCTTTTTTCAGGGAGAAATATAAAATTTAGACGGGTTGTTGTATGATTGGATTTCAAAAATAAATCATAGCCTGTCTTTATTTGCTTTTTATAGATAATCCCTTTCTCTTTAGATAATAATATGGAATATAATATTGTTTGTGTGGCTGATGAGAACTACGCTCAACACGCGGCAGTAATGCTGACATCCCTGTTCGAAACAAATAGAGATAAGGCGTTTAATGTTTTCTTTATGACATATTCACTGTCGGATGAAAGTAAAAAGCGCTTGGAGATCATTTGTCAAGATGCCGGAAGTCATATATATTTCATAGAAGATGAATATGAGCAAATTAAGGATTTTAAGGTTGGACAGTGGAACAGTATTATGTACCTTAAGTTGCTGACTCCCGAATATCTGCCAAAAGAGGTTGATAGATACCTTTTCCTTGATGTGGATATGATTATCAACTCGGATATTAGCGACCTGTATAATTATAGATTGCAGGATAGTGTTGTAGCTGCTTGTGAAGATATTCCCGAATGTATATCGCATAAGAAACGTTTGAATATGCCTCAGACGAGCGTATATATAAATTCGGGTGTTATGGTAGTCGATCTTAAAAAATGGAGAGCAAAAGAGGAGACTTGGATTGATTGTATGACAAGGAAACAGGTCAATTTTATAAATGATCAGGATGTAATTGCAACCTATTTTAAGGATGAGATAGCGCTTCTGCCAATTAAATGGAATATGGTAACCTTCTACTATATGAGACGACCTAAGATTTTCGAAAAGTATCTCGATACTCTTGAATATGATAAGAAACATCCTGCAATCATTCATTTCCCGTGCCCGATAAAACCTTGGTTTAAAGATTGCAGACATCCTTTTGCAGGAATGTACAGGAAATATCTTGGCAAGACAGCTTGGAAAGATTACAAATTCCCTTATTTCGAGCAGCTATCGAAATGGGGAAGATTTAAAAAGATTGTACGTAATGCCTTGAATGAAATAGGAATAATAAAAGACGGGATGTTCTTAATTAGATAAAAGAGATGAGCGAAAAATATAAGAAAAAGGGCTTTAATCGAATACTAACTAAGCTATTCAATATGCTTGCCGAGTTATTCACCAAGCATATTGTTGTGAATGCTTTTATTTATTACGATAAAGGTAAAATCCTTTCACGCAATTGGGGCGATGATATAAATTATTTTTTTCTCAAGCGACTATTTCGTCGCGAAATAGTCAGTTACGATTACTCATCTCTTTCGCATCGTCTAAAGAGGGATAATTATTTGATGATTGGCTCTACATTAACCCTTCTTTGTAACTCAGAGTCAATTGTTTGGGGCGCAGGAGTGATTGATGCGACAGCCGAGCTTCCGGCCCGACCCAAAAAAGTACTCGCAGTGCGAGGCCCCTTAACGCGGAAATATCTGCTTGAGCGTGGTATTCAATGTCCCGAGGTTTATGGCGACCCAGCATTACTTATCCCTTACGTATATTCTCCAAAAATAGGAAAAAAGTATAAATTAGGAATAATACCCCATTATTCCGATTATGATTCTCCCACCCTTGATAAATTCAGGGATAATAATGAGATAAAGTTTATAAAGATGGAGGGATATGAAAAATGGACAGATGTAATAGATAATATCCTTTCCTGCGAAAGGGTTGTCTCGTCGTCGCTGCACGGACTGATAATAGCCGAGGCTTTTGGTATCCCTAACCTCTGGGCCGAGATAAAAGGCGAGCTTTTAGGCGGACATTTTAAATTTCACGACTTTTTCTGTTCAATAGTTAGAGACCGAGAAGCCCCCTTTGTAATAGACAAGGCTACTACATACGACCTTTTGTCGGATGCCGTCGCAAAGTGGCAGCCGGGCAAGATTGACTTAAAGCCGTTGATTGAATCAGCACCATTTAAAATATACATTAAATAATTCAGACTATAAATATAAAATTGATAGAAAATAAGGGTAATAGTGTCATTGCTAAGGTTCTTATAGATTGCAACGAAGAGATTATAAGAATAACATTTACCGAGGAGTATGGTAACGACACTGTAACCGATAGAATAGATGCCTACGTATAAAGTTTATAGACTTTGCAATAGAAATTTTTATAGGTCTTTTTTAGAATGTTTTTCATTTTTCAAAGGCGAATAGTGGGTTCAAGTAACTGCGAAAATGGGGAAAACAGACAAAAAAGAGCACAAAAAGGCAATCACAACTCGCGGGTGAATGTAATCTTTTTTTTGAAAGAAATTTAAACAGTTTCTTGATTGGCAGATAATATAATGGAAGAAAATAATAAACGTATTATAAAGAATACTCTGTATCTATACGTCAGGATGGGAGTAACAATTCTGTTGGGACTATTCTCGACAAGGATTGTGCTGGATGTCTTGGGCGAGAGTGATTATGGAACATACACCGTTGTCGGTAGCTTTGTTTCGATGTTCACTATTCTCAATAGTATATTGCAGTCGGGTACACGCCGCTTTCTTGCACTTAATATAGGAAAGGGAGATAAGGAATTGTTACAAAGGACATTCTCTACTGCATTTGTGATACATTTGGGAATTGCCTTAATTGTTGGTCTGCTGTTAGAGACTTTCGGTCTGTGGTACATAAATAATCTCTTGAATGTTGCTCAAGAGAGAATGTTTGCCGTAAATGTTATTTTTCAATTTTCTGTGATAACCTGCATTTTGCAGATTATTCAGACACCTTACGTTGCGGCTGTAACGGCACACGAGAAATTTAATATTTATGCTTATATGAGCATTTTCGACATTGTGGCGAAGATTGCTGTGCTGTTTCTGATTGTCTTCTACGATGGCGATAAACTAATAATCTACGCAGCATTGTTAATGGCTGTCTCTATAATAAGCATTATAATATACATGGTTTATTACTCGCGCTCCTTCGATGAATGTAAAATGTCGCTGAAGGTTGATAAACCATTGTTTAAGGAGATGTGTTCATTTTCGGGGTGGACAACATTAGGGCACGTTAGTGCTGTCCTTAATGCTCAGGGCACAACAATGATTCTGAATTTTTTCTTTGGCACGGTGGTTAATGCAGCCCGTGGATTGTCGGGTGCCGTATTGACGCTTATAGAGCAATTTGTTTCGGGCTTTATCACTGCTGCTGTGCCACAGTTGGTAAAGTATTATGGAGCGGGTGATATGGAGCGATTTAAGAAACTTATCTTTAATGTTTCGCAATATACTTTGTTCCTTTTTGCCATTTTTGCCGTGCCAATATTGCTGGAGATTGATTATGTGCTTGGATTGTGGCTGGGTGATGTGCCCGAATATACGTCGGCATTTATTAAGGTAACCATCATTGTGTTCTTTATAAAATATTCAAACTATATGCTCGACCAAGGGCTAAATGCAAGTGGTAACGTGAAACAATTATCGCTGATAATAGCTCCTATTTATCTTATAAAGATTCCGATAATATTAGTTGTTGCTTATATGGGCGGTTCGCCTATCGCGGTATATTTGGTGTCGCTTATTCCGCAATTCTTGGGAATGGTGGTGATTTTGTATCTGCTGAATAAATATACTAATTTCCCCTCTATTGAGTATTTTATTAAGATATTCCTAAAGAATTTTGCTCTGATTCTTATTGCCATAATACCGCCTTATGTATTACAGATGTATATGCAGGCCGGAGCAGCGAGGTTCTTCTCGGTGTGCGCGCTTTCTGTATTAACTACTTTGACTATCTTATACACGTTGGGGCTGAATAAGGAGGTTAGAGTAATGGTTGCCAATAAATTTGTTTCCACTCTTAGAAAATTCCATATTGTTAAATGACAGACACAAGACCCTACATATCAGTAATTGTTCCGGTGTATAACGCCGAGGGGTATATTCATCGTTGCGTGGATAGTTTATTGCAACAGACATACAGCAACTTTGAAATAATACTTGTTGACGACGGCAGCCCCGATGGCAGCGGTGCCATTTGTGATGAATATGCACGAAAGGATAGCCGCGTAAAGGTTATTCACAAGGAGAATGGTGGGGTGGCATCGGCCCGTCAATTGGGTATTGATAACGCAAAGGGAGAATATACCATACACGCCGACCCTGATGATTGGGTCGAGCCGACAATGCTTGAGCAGCTCTGCAATAAGGCAAAGACTGCGGATGCCGATATGGTTATATGCGACTTTTGGGTCGATTGCGAGCAGCAAAATATATACCGCACACAGCAACCTACAAGCAATAGTGCCGACGCTGTTCTTGACGACCTGCTTTTTAATAGGATGCACGGTGCATTATGGAATAAACTCATAAAGCGCGATTGTTACAGTAAATTTAAAGTCTCTTTTGTTGCCGGACTAAACTATTGCGAAGATTATTTGGTGTGTGTGAAATTGTTGCAAAGAGGTATAAAAGTGGCATATTTAAATAAAGCCTTTTATCACTACGACCAGATTGTAAACAGTAACAGTATAACAAGAAATTATACATTAAAAATATATAGACAACGAGTACTTTTTATTGATGAACTAAAAAGAGTACTAAATGAAAAGTATTCCGAAGGCATACTGAAAAACGAAGCAAATGTTGCAATGGAGTGTCTCTCTTATAAAGTATTGACAAAGAAAGAGTTTAAGGCTATATATTCAAAAAATAAATGGAAATTACTAAAGTATATTAACGGTTACCGTTCTAAAATAAGATTTTTATTAGCATTATCATTTTAGAGAGTATTATGAAATATGTAGTTTTTTCGGGAGGTTTGGGTAATCAGATGTTCCAATATGCTTTTATGCTTTCATTAAAACATAAAGGTATTAAGGCGCTTGCCGATACAAGTGTATATGAACGCACTATTGCGCATAATGGCTTCGAGCTCGATAAGATATTTAATACAAGTCATAAGTTTATAAAGAGAAGTAAAATTGTTGGGTTTATCTTTAAACTGCTTCACAGGAGGCGCCATCCGCTATTGTGGTTTAGGGAGAATAAGCCAATGGTATATGATAATACCGTTTATAAAACAACAAAAATGTTCTTAGATGGATGTTGGGTCTCGGAGTTATATTTTAAGAATATCGAGGATGTTATAAGGCGTGAGTTTAAATTTTGTAATATCAGCAACGAGAATCTTTTGATAGCCGAAAAGATGCGTAACGAGGAGTCTGTCTCTTTACATATAAGACGAGGCGACTATTTGACGTTCAAGAATTTTCAAGTATGTGGCACAAAGTATTATAAGCGGGCTATCGAGCATATTTGTAGCACTGTTAAAAATCCTCTCTTTTATATATTCTCTAACGATACTGTTTGGGCAAAAGAGTTTATTAAGCAGTTTCCCGTGAATTATAAAATAGTAGTACATAATACGGGAGTAAATAGTTATCAGGATATGTTTCTGATGAGTAGATGCAAGCATAATATTATTGTTAATAGTACCTTTAGCTGGTGGGGCGCATATTTAAATGATAATAAGGATAAGATTGTGGTTTCGCCCAAGCAGTGGCTTAGGCATATTGACTGCAATGCGAATTGTCCCGGTTGGACTATTCTTGATGAGGAGTTTCCTGATATTGAATAATAATAAATTTAAACAGTTTCTTAACCATAATTTTTGTTTTATAAAAAAGATGATTCACCGTTCGAGCAAATTCTTGGGCTTTATCTTATTTGGGGTGAAACACGATTAGAAATATTGCATTTATGATACCAAAAATAATTCATTACTGTTGGTTCGGACGTAATCCGCTTCCGCAGTCGGCCAAAGAGTGTATTGCGTCGTGGAGAAAGTTTCTTCCCGATTATGAAATAAAAGAGTGGAACGAGGATAATTTTGACGTTAATACAGCAACCTATACGTCCGAGGCTTATAAGGCAAGGAAATTTGCTTTTGTAAGCGACTATGCCCGTTTTTGGATATTGTATAA
Source organism: Bacteroidaceae bacterium (assembly GCA_017407905.1). Taxonomy (GTDB): domain Bacteria; phylum Bacteroidota; class Bacteroidia; order Bacteroidales; family Bacteroidaceae; genus HGM04593. The sequence continues at coordinate 10,397 of JAFQVS010000008.1, forward strand.
CTATGGGGGACTCTATTTTGATACAGATGTCGAGATTTTAAAGCCGCTGGATGATATTATACAAAGGGGCGGTTTTATGGGAATTGAAAAGATTGAGGGTAATACTTTAGATAATTTCAAGGATGGAACAGTGCTTGTTGCTCCCGGCCTCGGTCTTGGAGTAGAGAGGGGGCATAGTCTGTACAAGGAGGTGCTTGATGTGTATAATGGAAAACATTATATTGGTTGGAATGGCAGGCATACGGGTACTGTCGTAACTACCACAACCAATATTCTGTTAACCAAAATAAAATTGGAAAAGGATAAGATAAGCGAGGTTGATGGCATCTTTATTTATCCCGATGAGTATTTCGACCCTATGAATTACTATACCAAAGAGATAAAGATAACGGAGAATACGCGTACCATCCACAAATATGCGGCTACGTGGACTTCTAATGGTACAAGGCTCGGCGCTATATGCGAGAGGCTGAGGAATATATATATCAGGCTCTATATTATGTTTATGAGAAAGGCGCCTGTTATTGCCAAGCGCCAAGGAATGACTATTTAGAATCGGTTAAAATTTCTAAAAAAGATTTTTTGAATATTCGAGCTTTAGCTTAAATATTATAAAAAATGCTCAAATCTTTTATAAGAGAAAAAAAAGTGTTATTTTCGCAAACAGACTACTAACAAACACAAACTAACTTTTCAATACAATTAAAAGATTATGAGCAAACATCCTAAAATAGGTATTCGTCCGACGATTGACGGACGTCAGGGTGGGGTGCGCGAGAGCCTCGAAGAGAAGACAATGAATCTGGCTAAGGCTGTGGCCGAGCTTATCTCGGCCAATGTGAAATATGCCGACGGAAAGCCTGTGGAGTGTGTTATTGCCGATGGCACTATTGGTCGTGTGGCCGAGAGTGCTGCTTGTGCGGCTAAATTCGAGCGCGAGAATGTGGGTGCCACAATCTCGGTAACATCTTGCTGGTGCTACGGTAGCGAGACGATGGATATGCACCCTCATTGGCCAAAGGCTGTGTGGGGATTCAACGGTACCGAGCGTCCCGGCGCGGTGTATCTTGCGGCGGTGCTTGCGGGACACGCACAGAAGGGGCTGCCTGCGTTCGGCATCTACGGACACGACGTGCAAGACCTTGACGATAATACAATCCCCGACGACGTTGCCTGCAAGATTCTTCGTTGGGCGCGTGCTGCGGTTGCCGTGGCACAGATGCGCGGCGAGAGCTATCTGTCGGTGGGCAGTCAGTGTATGGGAATTGCGGGCTCTATCGTTGACCAGAATTTCTTCCAAGAGTATCTTGGAATGCGTAACGAGAGTGTCGATGAGACCGAGATTCTGCGTCGTATGGACGAGGGTATCTACGACCACGAGGAGTACGAGAAGGCTATGGCGTGGACCGAGAAATATTGCAAGCCTCGCGAGGGATGGGACAAAAATCGTCCCGAGAAGCAGAAAGACCGTGCCGGCAAGGATGCCGATTGGGAGTTTGTCGTTAAAATGACACTCATCGTGCGCGACCTTATGCTGGGCAACCCCCGTCTGCGTGAGATGGGATTCAAAGAGGAGGCCATCGGACACAATGCCATTGCCGCGGGATTTCAGGGGCAGCGTCAGTGGACCGATTGGAAGCCCAACGGCGACTTTACCGAGGCACTCTTGTGCAGCACATTCGATTGGAACGGCGTGCGCGAGGCTTATGTGCTTGCAACCGAGAATGACGCGTGCAACGGCGTTGCGATGCTCTTCGGCAAGCTGCTAACGGGCTGCGGACAGATGTTCTCGGACGTGCGTACATATTGGAGCCCCGAGGCTGTCAAGCGCGTAACGGGTAAGGAGCTTACGGGTCTTGCCGCCGGCGGTATGATTCACCTCATAAACTCGGGCGCAACGACACTCGACGCAACGGGCGCAAGCACAAATGCAGCGGGTGAGCCCTGTATGAAGCCCTGCTGGCAGATGACCGAGGCCGACGCCGAGGCTTGTCTGAACAATACAAATTGGATGCCTGCCGACCGCGACTATTTCCGCGGAGGAGGATTCTCGTCCAATTTCCTCTCGAAGGGTGGAATGCCCGTAACAATGAGCCGTCTGAACCTTGTAAAAGGCCTCGGCCCCGTGCTTCAGATTGCCGAGGGCTGGACGGCCGACGTCGCCCCCGAGATTCACGAGGTGCTGAATATGCGCACCGACCCCACGTGGCCCACAACGTGGTTCGTGCCGCGTCTGTGCGATAAGGCTCCCTTTAAGGACGTCTATTCGGTGATGAACAATTGGGGTGCCAACCACGGTGCAATAAGCTACGGACACATTGGCGCCGACCTTATAACCCTTGCCTCGATGCTGCGTATCCCCGTGTGTATGCACAATGTCGAGGAGGATAAGATTTTCCGTCCCGCCGCTTGGAACGCATTCGGAATGGACAAAGAGGGTGCCGATTATCGTGCTTGTCAGAATTACGGCCCTGTATATAAATAAACGTAACAAAGTGGGGTAGAGGAACTTGCGGCCCACGGCAAAATGTTGGCCGTGGGCTCCCTGCTTTTTTTTTGAAATTCAAACAGCTTCTTATTATGAGTGAAACAAAATTAACGGGATACAAGGTTCAGCAGTATGCCGGGCCGGTGAAGAGATACTGTCAGACGCTCGACCTTAAAGACAATCCCGAGCTTATTGCCGAGTATCGTCGCCGACACAGCGAGGGCGAGGCGTGGAGCGAGATTCTTGACGGGATACGCGAGGTTGGTATTCTTGAAATGGAGATTTATATTGTCGGGACAAGGCTTTTTATGATTGTCGAGACGCCGCTCGACTTTGAGTGGAGCGAGGCAATGGCGCGCCTCTCGACGCTGCCGCGTCAGCAGGAGTGGGAGGATTATATGTCCGAGTTTCAGAAGGCTGCTCCCGGTGCCTCGTCCGACGAAAAGTGGGTGCTTATGGAGCGTATGTTCCACCTATATAATGTAAAATGAGAATGGAAAATAACGGTAAACAAAAACTTGTCGAGAGGAAGTTTCTTCTTCCGTTCATACTTATTACCTCGCTGTTTGCGCTGTGGGGCTTTGCCAATGATATTACCAATCCTATGGTGGCTGCCTTTCAGACGCTTATGGAGCTTCCGGCCTCGCAGGCTGCGTGGGTGCAGGCGGCTTTTTATGGCGGCTATGCTACAATGGCCGTGCCGGCTGCGCTGTTCATACGAAAGTATAGCTACAAGAGTGCCATCTTGCTGGGCCTTGCGCTGTATGCCGTAGGTGCTTTCTTGTTTATCCCGGCTGCAAAATATCAGGAGTTTATATTTTTCTGCTTCTCGCTCTATATTCTGACATTCGGCCTTGCCTTTCTTGAGACGACGGCCAACCCTATGATAATGTCGCTGGGCGCAAAGGAGACTGCCACGCGTCGTCTGAATTTGGCGCAGGCTTTTAATCCGCTGGGTTCGCTCTCGGGAATGGCTGTGGCGTCGCTCATTGTGCTGCCTTCGCTCATCTCGGACAAGCGCGACGCTGCCGGCGAGGTTATCTTCCACGGACTGAGCGAGGCCGAGAAGGCTAATATCCGCCTGCACGACCTTGACATCATTCGCAACCCCTACGTGGCAATCGGTCTTTTGGTGGTGGTGGTGTTTATTGTCATTGCCTGCACTAAAATGCCAAAGACAAAGGAGCGGGGCGAGAGGGGAAGCATCATAGGCACTTTTGTGCGTCTGTGGGGCAATCGTCCCTATCGCGAGGGTGTCGTTGCGCAGATGTTCTACGTTGCGGCACAGATTATGGTGTGGACTTTCATCATACAATATGCCGATAATTTGGGCATCGACAAGGCTACGGCGCAGAATTATAATATCTTGGCGATGGTGATGTTCCTGTGCAGCCGCTTTATTACTACCTATCTTATGCAGTATATAAATTCGCGTGTGCTGCTGATGATTTTCGGCATAGGGGCGACGCTTGCCTCGTTGGGTACTATTCTCATCGTGGGAAAGGCGGGTCTCTACTGCTTGGTTGCGATTAGTTTCTTTATGTCGCTTATGTTTCCCACAATCTATGGTATTGCCCTTGAAAATGTCGAGAAACGCGACACCGAGCTTGGTGCGTCGTTCCTTGTGATGGCTATCGTGGGTGGTGCGCTGATGCCCCCCTTGCAGGGCGCTATCATTGACTGTGGCGTAATTGCGGGAATGCCTGCGGTGAATGTGTCGTATGCGTTGCCGATGCTCTGTTTTGTTATTGTCGCAATTTATGCTTACAGAAGCTACCGTGGGCAAAAGGGGCTTTAATGGCTGCTTGTGATATATGAAAATCCCGCCGTCGGCGGGATTTTTTTTGTTATATTAGTGGAGTTTATGTTTTTTTTGCTGCAATAAATAAAACCTTTCGGGTTATTTGGCTAACTTTGCGCTCGCATCCGAGTGTGAAAATAGTCTGCACTCGTTTTTCGCTCTCTTTGTGGGCGAAAATAAAAAAGACTGCACTTTAGGAGCAAACTATTAAAATGCGATAAAAAAGAGATTAAGACAGTAGGAAAGATGGCACGTATTTTGGCAATAGACTATGGGAAACGACGCACGGGATTGGCTGTAACGGACGAGCTTCAGCTGATTGCGGGCGGGCTCACCACGGTCGATACAAAAGTGCTTATGGATTATATCCTCGATTATATGAAGCGCGAGCCGGTGGAGCGCATCGTGGTGGGGCTGCCCAAGCAGATGAATAACACACCGTCGGAGAATATGGTGCGCATCGAGCCGTTTGTGAATCGTCTGCGCAAGCTCGTGGATGTTCCCGTGGAGTATTACGACGAGCGCTTTACGTCGGTGCTTGCCCACAGGGCTATGCTCGACTCGGGGATAGGGAAGATGGCGCGACGCAACAAAGAGCTTGTCGATGAGATTAGTGCCACCATCATCCTGCAATCGTATATGGAAAGCAAAAGAATGAAAAATTCAATATTATGATACTACCTATTTATTTGTACGGACAGAGTGTCCTGAGAAAAGTGGCCGAGGATATTACACCCGATTATCCCGAGCTTGAGAAACTCGTTGCCGATATGTTCGACACGCTTGCACAGGCCGAGGGCATCGGACTTGCGGCACCGCAGATAGGCTTGCCTATCCGCCTTGTGATTGTCGATTTAGACCCTCTGGCCGAGGATTTTCCCGAGTTTAAGGATTTTAAAAAGGTGTATATCAACGCACATATAATTGAGACCTCCGAGGATGCCGACTCGATGGAGGAGGGGTGTCTGAGCGTGCCCGGAATACACGAGAAGGTAACGCGTCCCACACGCATACGCGTGCAGTATATGGACGAGAATTTCAAGGAGTATGACGAGTGGGTCGATGGCTATCTGGCACGTGTTATGCAGCACGAATTTGACCACCTCGAAGGAAAAGTGTTTGTCGATCGCCTCTCGCCCCTGCGCCGTCAGATGAACAAGAATCGTCTGATGAATCTGCTAAAGGGTAAGGCGCATTGTACCTACAAGACTAAGAGGGTGCTTAAATGAGACTGCTCAGGGGGCTCCTCGCAGTGTGTCTGCTGGTTACGCCGTTGCTGCTAAGGGCGCAGCTGAATACCGAGCAGATAATGATAATAGGGCGCAATGCGCTCTATTTCGAGGATTATGTCCTCTCGATTCAATATTTTAATAAGGTAATCTCGGCGCGTCCTTATCTGCACGAGCCTTATTTCTTCAGGGCGCTTGCAAAATATAACCTCGACGACTATAAGGGCGCCGAGGCCGACCTTTCATTGTCCATCGAGCGCAACCCGTACGTCTCGCGCAGCTATCAGCTGCGCGGATTGTGCCGCGCGGGCATCGAGAATTTCGTGGATGCCGAGCGCGACTTTCGTATGGCCATAAAATATGACCCGCAGAATCCTATTCTGTGGCAGAATCTGGCGGTAACGGCCATTAAACGCGAGCAGTGGGACGCGGCGGCAAGCATCATCGACTCGCTGCTCATATTTTCGCCGCGAAACACTGACGCCTATCTTATGCGCACGCAGGTGGCCGTCAAGCAGCAGGATACGACGATGGTGCGCCGTATGATTGCCGAGGCTCTTAAATGCGATAAATACTCGCCCGAGGTGCACTCGCTGAATGCAATGCTGCTGGCCGACGATGAGCGTTACGAGGAGGCAGAGGCAGCCATCGACCGTGCCATCGAGCTTATGCCGGGGCGCAGCAGCAGCTATCTCAGCCGCGCCCTCATACGCTACTACCGCAACAATCTGCGGGGGGCGATGGACGACTATGATATGGTGCTTTACATCGACCCTATGAGTTTCTATGGCTATTATAACCGCGGACTGCTGCGTATGCAGGTGGGCGACGACAATAGGGCAATAGAGGATTTTGACAAGGTACTCGATATTGACCCCGATAATACGATGGCACGCTTCAACCGTGCGCTGCTCAGAAACAGCACGGGCGACTACACGGGGGCCATCGACGATTTTACCCGCGTGCTCGAAGATTTTCCCTCGTTCGAGTATGGCTACCACTGCCGTGCCGAGGCGCGTCGAAGCGCAGGCGACAAGGCCGGTGCCGAGGCTGACGAGATGTGGATTCTGCGCCGACGTATGGCCGGCAGCCTCGCATCCGCCGATAATCAGTCGGGCGACTCGCTGCAAAGGGCGGGCGCCGAGAAGGTGCGTCGCCGCTCGGACCGCAACGTCAGCAACTACAACAAAATGGTGGTTGCCGACGACGAACCGGGCCGACAATATACCACCACCTATCGTGGAAAAGTACAGAATCGCAACATACACATTGAGCTTCTGCCAATGTTCGCAATAACGTACTACGAGCGTCCGCGCGACGTAAATGCAATTATCCGCTACTATAAGCCCATAGACGACGTTAACCGCGCGCGAATTATGCAGCGCGATATTCTGCTGACGAACAACGAAAGGGCCTTGAGCGAGGATGAGGTAAAGAGACATTTTGCGGGAATCGACGAGCAATCGAAGAATGTGGCCGATTTTCCCGATGTGATGAGCTATCGAGTGGCGCGCGCGCTCGACTTTTACCTTGTGCAGGATTTTGACGCATCGCTCGCCGACCTTAACATTGCCCTGACGCTTGAGGGCGATACGTGGTTGCTCTATTTTATTCGTGCCACGGTGCGCGCCAAGCAGATAGAGTCGCAGAATGTGAGCCGTGCAGCCTCGGGAACATCGTTCGCCATCGAGCAGGAGAAGGCACTGCCCAATATTGATTATCGCCTTGCCAAGAACGACCTCGACGCTGTTATTGCCGAGATGCCCGATTTTATTTATGCCTATTATAATAGGGCGAATATCTCGGCTAAACTGAGCGATTTTAAGTCGGCGGTGGTCGATTACACCGCGGCAATCGAGCTTGATGATAAATTTGCCGAGGCTTATTATAATAGAGGATTGGCCAAGATTTATTTGGGACAGATTCACGAGGGTATTGCCGACCTCGGAAAGGCCGGCGAGCTGGGAATTTTCGCAGCCTATAATGTGATTAAGCGTTTCGCAGGGCAGGAGTAATGGTGCCTTTGCCCCGAAAAATAGTAATTTATTGCCAATGAGAGGAAAGAAAAATGACCTTCTTTCCTGTTTTTAAGTGAATAATTTATTATCTTAGCGCCGCTTAAAAAATGAGAGTGGATTTTTTGGCCGTTTGAAATTGTGTCGCACAGGCTTTTTATGGAGAGACAATGAAAGAAACTGACATTTTCGGGAAATAAAAAACTGCGACGCACACGGCTCGAAAAAAAGAAATATACATTAGTAATTAAAAACTTCTTATACTATGATAAAGATTGCATTGCCACAGGGCGCCGTACACGAATTTGGCGCCGAGAATTATGGAAAATCGTTTATCGAGCTTGTATCGTCGATAGACCCGAAAATACTTAACACTGTTGTTGCCGCAAGAGTGGATGGAAATATCATCGACCTGCGCGACGTCCCTGCCGAAGGCTGCGAGGCGCAGCTTGTCTCTATTGAGGAAAAAGATGCCCTGCACGTGCTTCGCCACACTGCCACACACATTATGGCCGAGGCTGTCAAGCATCTGTTCCCCGATGCTAAGGTAACAATCGGCCCGGCAACAGAGACGGGCTTCTTCTACGATTTTGAGTGCCCTCCCTTTACAAAGGAGAATCTTGAGGCAATAGAGAAGGAGATGAAGAAAATCATAAAATCGAATCCCCGCATCGAGCGCAAGGTAATCTCGCGCGAGGAGGCCATCGAACTTATGAAGCAAAAGGGTGAGCCTTACAAGCTGGAGCTCATTGACGCAATCCCCGAGGGCGAGCGCATCACAATATACACACAGGACGATTTTGTTGACCTGTGTATGGGCCCGCATCTGCTTAACACACGATTGATTAAGGGCTTTAAACTGCTCTCGACTTCAACCGCTTATTGGCGTGCCGACAAGAATAATGCCTCGCTGTCGCGTATCTACGGAACGGCCTTCTTCAGCAAAGAAGAGCTTGAGGCTTATCTTGCACATCTTGAGCACATTAAGAATATCGACCACAATAAGATTGGCCGCGAGATGGAGCTCTTCACCACGGTGGACGTAATTGGTCAGGGACTGCCGCTGCTTATGCCAAAGGGCGCCAAAATAGTGCAGACACTGCAACGCTGGATTGAAGACCTCGAAGACAACGAGTGGGGCTATATTCGTACAAAAACCCCGTTGATGGCCAAGAGCGACCTTTACAAAATATCGGGACATTGGGACCACTATAAGGATGGAATGTTTGTGCTTGGCGACGAGGAGAACGACAAAGAGGTGTTTGCCCTGCGTCCTATGACCTGCCCCTTCCAATATTATGTCTATAAGGCCACACACCACTCGTACCGCGACCTTCCGCTGCGTTACAGCGAGACATCGACACTCTTCCGCAACGAGGATTCGGGCGAAATGCACGGCCTGACACGCGTGCGTCAGTTTACAATCAGCGAGGGACACCTCATCGTGCGCCCCGACCAAATGGTCGAGGAGTTTAAAAACTGCCTTGCTCTTGCAAAGCACGTGATGGAGACATTGGGGCTTCAGAATGACGTTACATACGTCCTTGCAAAATGGGACCCCGAGAATCGCAAAAAATACATCGGCGAGCCCGAGGTGTGGGAAGAGACACAAGAGCACATACGCCGTATGCTCAACGAGCTTCAAATACCCTTTGTCGAGGAGACGGGTGGTGCAGCCTTCTACGGCCCCAAAGTGGATATTAACGCCAAGAATGTATATGGCAAGGAGGATACAATGATAACCGTGCAGTGGGACGCTCTTTTGGCGGCACAATTCGATATGTACTACGTTGACCAAAATGGCGAGAAGGTACGCCCCTACATTATCCACCGTACAAGTATGGGCTGCTACGAGCGTACACTCGCTTGGCTCATAGAGAAATACGAGGGTAAATTCCCCACGTGGCTCTGCCCCGAGCAGGTGCGCATTCTGCCCATCTCGGAGAAGTACGGCGACTATGCCTACGAGGTAGCCTCCGAGCTCAAGCGCAACGGAGTGCTCGTGCACGTCGATAATCGCTCCGAGAAGATAGGCTACAAGATACGCGACGCACGTAACAACCGCGTCCCCTATATGCTTGTGCTGGGACAGCAAGAGGAGGAGATGCGAACGGTGGCAGTGCGCAGCCGATTCGCAGGCGACGAGGGCGTTAAGCCCATTGCCGAGTTTGTGGCCCAAATTTGCGAGGAGATTCGCACAAAACAAATCCGCAAGGTAGAGACCACCGAGTAATAAATGCTTGCTAAGCAGACGTAAATAAACAAATTATGGAGAAAAAACGACTTTTTTCTCCATAATTTGTTGAAAAAACATACACGGCGCGAAAAAAAACGCCGAAGCGCTTCTCTATTTGAAGAATAAATGCTAAATTTGCGCCGCAATAAGCGAAAAATTTAATAAAAATTTAGAGTTGGGTGGGTTTACCCCGTAACAAAAGGGGCGAACTTAAGCAACTAAAAAACAAAAAAGAACCTTATCAATATTCTTGAATGAAGAACGACAATCTGAAGAATCAGTACCGTGTGAACGAGCAAATTCGTGTAAATGAGGTACGTATCGTAGGCGATGACATTGAGGCAATGGTGCTCCCTACATCAAAGGCTCTGCGTATGGCAGAGGAGAGGGGGGTTGACCTCGTTGAAATTTCGCCCACAGCCGTTCCACCGGTGTGCCGCCTTATTGAATACTCAAAATTTCTGTACCAGCTTAAAAAGCGTCAGAAAGAGCAGAAGGCCAAGCAGGTGAAGATTGATGTTAAGGAGATTCGTTTCGGCCCTCAGACCGACGACCACGACTACAACTTTAAGTTGAAGCACGCAATCGGTTTTTTGCAGGATGGCGATAAGGTAAAGGCTTACGTATTCTTTAAAGGCCGTTCGATTCTTTTCAAAGAGCAGGGCGAGATACTGCTTCTGCGCTTCGCAAAAGACCTTGAGGAGTATGGAAAATTGGAGATGATGCCTCTGCTCGAAGGTAAGCGTATGACCATTATGATGGCACCCAAAAAGGCCGCTCCCGTAAAGAAGGAGAAGCCCGCGCAGCCCAAGCCCGAGGCTCCGAAAGAGAATAACGAGAAAAGCGAGTAACGTTGTATAGTACGTTGCCGTAATAATACTAATCAAAATAATTTTTAAACAATGCCAAAAGTAAAGACTAACTCCGGTGCCAAAAAAAGATTCGCTCTTACCGGAACGGGTAAAATCAAGAGAAAGCACGCTTATCACAGTCACATCCTGACTAAGAAGACAAAGAAGCAGAAGAGAAACCTTGTACACTTTACAACCCTCTCGCCTGCTAATGTAAAGAGTGTTAAGGAGCTGTTGTCACTGCGTTAAGTAAAAAGATTATTAACCGAATGTTTTTAGCAGGGCGTAATAAAAAGCCCGAAAGTCCGCCTAAAGCGGCGCTAACATTCAAAAGGAATTAAAACTATGCCAAGATCAGTAAATCACGTTGCTTCAAGAGCAAGAAGAAAGAAAATTTTAGGTTTGACAAGAGGTTACTTCGGTGCCCGTAAGAATGTGTGGACAGTTGCCAAGAATACTTGGGAGAAGGGTCTGACATACGCTTTCCGCGACCGTCGTAACAAGAAACGCGAGTTCCGCGCACTCTGGATTCAGCGTATCAACGCTGCTGCGCGTCTCGAGGGAATGTCATACTCGCAGCTTATGGGTGCTCTGCACAAGGCCGGTATCGAGATTAACCGTAAGGTTCTTGCCGACCTCGCAATGAACAATCCCGCTGCGTTCAAGGCTATTGTGGATAAGGTAAAGTAATCCATAATTAGTAGGTTGAATAACAGGCTGCACAAAAAAATGTGCAGCCTGCTTTTTTTGTCTCTGTGGCTCCCTAAGCGTGCGAGGTCTTTTGGGGCAATCGGCCGAGGATAAGGGGCTGAAGGCTTCTTTATCTGTCGAGGGTAAAATGTAACCGAGTATGAAAGAGATAAAAAATAATTAAAAAATAGGGGGTAAAATTTGGTTTTGTGATTAAAGCACCATATATTTGTGTATGGTTTTGCTGCATCGATTGACTGGGAAACTCATCAATTAAATCTGAAAACCGAGATGCCTTCGTATTGTTCAATGGCGGGCCACGCCTTAGGGTAGCTTTCGAGAGCCGGTGGATTACAAAGAACAGGAGCGCTCAAATCTTATATTCTCGGAGTTTCATCGTTCTCTTCGTGCAGCAAAACTTTTTTTGTGGGCTCGGCGGTATTTACCGCGGGGCTTTTTTTATGCCTTTATGCGTAGCTGTCTTTGGAGCTTGCTTGCGCTCTGTATTAAGGCGCGAGGTTGCTCTTTTTCCTTTTTTTGTTGTCTAATGGCGCTGAGGGAATTTTGAACCGACGCATCGTGGCAATAAAATTCCTCCCGACTACACAAAAAAGTAGTCGGGAGGAATTTTTGATTGTGGCTTCTCGGGGAAGGTTATTTTACTCTTAGCTTGCCGTCTTTTAGTACAACGGTGTAGCTGCGGCCTTTCTTGGTGCCGAAATTAAGGGTGCTGTCGCCGTAGCGCAGGCTGCACTTTCCACCGTTCTTCGATTTTATGGTGGCTTGTGTCAGCTTGCCTTCGTTCCACGCAATGTCAACGTCGAAGCCGCCTTTGGCGCAGATGCCGCTGATGTTACCCTCGCTCCACGCGTCGGGGAGGGCGGGGAGCAGGTGGATAAAGCCCATATGGCTCTGCATAAGCATCTCGGTGATGCCGGCTGTGCCGCCGAAATTGCCGTCTATCTGGAAGGGGGCGTGTGTGTCCCACAGATTGTCGAGGGTGCCGTTCTTCAGTAGGTTGCCGAAGAGGGTGTAGGCGTGGTTGCCGTCGTGCAGGCGGGCCCATTGGTTCAGTTTCCAGCCCATACTCCAGCCGGTGGCGCCGTCGCCGCGATGTACAAGCACTACTTTTGATGCTTCGGCAAGGGTGGGAGTGGTTACGGGCGAGATTGTGTGTCCGGGGTGCAGGCCGAAGAGGTGGTTCACGTGGCGGTGCTGGTCTTTGGGGTCGTCAATGTCTTTGCTCCACTCCATAAGCTGGCCGTAACGTCCTATTTGGTAGGGGGCGAGCTTGTCGAGCACTTGTGCCCACTCTTTGCGCAGCTTACCATCGACGCCCAGCTCTTTGCTGGCGTCAATGGCGTTGAGCAGAATCTCGCGTATTACGCCGTGTACAAAGGTGGCTCCTTGGTCGATGGGGCCGTGCTCGGGCGAGGTTGAGGGGGCGGCGGTGTATGTGCCGTCCTCTTTCTTCCACAGATAATCGACGGCGAAGAGGGCGCTGCTCTTTATAATGTCGTAGCCAACCTCTTTAAGGAATTTCTTGTCGCGTGTGTAGTCGTAGTAGTCCCACACGTGTGTGGCCAGCCACGGGCCTGCCATCGGGTTGAAGTTCCACGACATATCTTGGCTGATGAGGGGGGCGGTGAATCCGAATATGTTGCCCGAGATGCTGGCTGTCCAGCCACGTGCTCCGAAATAGGATTTTGCGGTTACGGCGCCGGGCTTTGTGAGGGTGCGGATAAAGTCGATGAGGGGTAGGACGCACTCGTCGAGGTTGGTGGCGCAGGCTGGCCAATAGTTCATTTGTAGGTTGATGTTGTTGTGGTAATCGACACGCCACGGGCCATCGACGTTGTTGTGCCACATTCCCTGAAGGTTGGCGGGGAGGTTGCCGGGGCGCGAGCTTGCGATGAGCAGGTATCGGCCGAATTGAAAATAGAGCTCTTCGAGGCCGTAGTCGGGCTTGCCGGTGCGGTAGCTCTTGAGGCGCGCGGGGGTGGGCAGCGATGCAACGCCGGGGTACTCGAGGGTGGTGGGGGCGTTGGGGTTAAGGTCGAGGCTCACGCGGCCGAAGAGTGATGAGTAGTCGGCGTAGTGCTCGGCAAAGAGGGCGTCGTAGCCTTTTGTAAGAGCGCCTTGCATCCACGCTTGGGTGGTTGCGTCGGGGTCAACGCCTACGTAGGCTTTGGGGTCGGAAAAGTCGGGGTCGAAATTGATTTTGTAGTCGGTGTCGGCGGTTATGTAGAAGCATACCTCGTCGGCGCCTGTAATGTGTATCTGACCATCTTTTACAGTCTGTTTACCGCCTTTGGCTACTGCCTGAATGCGCATTGTGTATTGCATTTTGTTGTTGTCGAGGGTGCCGCGGAACAGGATGCCGCAGTTGCCGTCGCTCGTCAGGGTGCCCTCGGAGACGGGGTTCTGTGCGTAGCTAAGGATGAGGTTCTGCTCTCCGGGTTTGTCGGCGCTGTATTTTATGACGATTGTGTTGGCGGGGTACGATGCGAAATATTTACGCTCGAATTTTACTCCCTTGCGCTCGTATTGTATAACGGCGAGGGCCGAGTCGAGCGAGAGGATGCGCTTGTAGTCGCCAAGGCCGATGGCATTGTGCCCCGTCTCGATGTATATCTCGCCCATTGTGGTGAAGTTTCCGAAGCGGAAGGGCTTCTCGCCGTAATATTCGTAGGCTACGGGGCTGTTGAAATTCTCGCGTGTGAGCTTGGCGGCCTTTGCTTCGTCGCCGTCGATGAAGGCTTGACGTATGTCGTCGAGCAGATGGGCCGACTCTTTGTTGACGTTCCAATAGTACTCGGCGCCTTTCTCGGTGTTGGGGCCGCCGCGCCACAGGGTCTTTTCGTTCAGCGTGATGCGCTCGGCCTCGATGGAACCGAGGATGTTTCCGCCGATGCTGCCGTTACCGATGGGCAGGGATTTTGACTCCCACTCTTGGTCGGGGTTATGTGCGCCCTCGCCGGCCCACTCGGGCTTGCCTTTGCCTTTCCATAGGTCGGGGCGTCCGCCGTACCATACTTGTCGTCCGTTCAGGGTCGTGGGCTTGTCGAACCACACCGAGAGGCCTTGTGTGTAGTTAGTCTGTGCCTCGGCAGTGAGTGCCAATAGCACTGCCACTGCAATTGTCTTGATTCTTTTCATTTTTTTGTGAATTATTATTTGTTGTTTTTTGTTCCGAATTTGGGGTCAATCTTCAGTAGCGCCGATACAGCGAATGTGGCAAGGCAGCATATCATAACCCATATAAAAAAGTATTTGTATCCTATCGCCTCTTGAATGTAGCCCGACACCATTCCCGGGAGCATCATTCCAAGTGCCATAAAGGCCGTGGAGATTGCGTAGTGGGCGGTTGCATATTCGCCGCGCGAAAAATATATAAGGTATAGCATATAGGCTGTAAAGCCGAAGCCGTAGCCCAGCTGCTCGATGAATATGCAGCTGTTTATTGCAAGCAGGCTGTCGGGCTGAGCGTAGCTCAGATAGACATAAACAAGGTCGGGCAGGGAGATTGCAAGCACCATAGGCCACAGCCAATATTTGAGGCCCTGCCGCGAGATACATATTCCGCCGGCTATTCCACCGATTATTAGGCCTATTACGCCTATCGTGCCGTATGTGATACCTATCTGCTCGGTTGACATCCCGAGGCCGCCCACAGCCTTTGCATCCAGCAGAAAGGGGTTAATCATTTTTACCAATTGTGCCTCGGGCAGGCGGAAAAGGAGCATAAAGAGAAGGGCGCACACTATCCCGGGCTTCTGAAAATAGCTTAGGATGATTTTTCCGAAATTGCCTCCTGCCTCGCCCACGCTGTGAATGTTGCGCGCAGCATCCTTGTGTGGCGCGGGTAGGAATTTTGTGTGGTATAATCCCATAAGAAGAAGTATGGCTGCCAGCGTGGCGAATGTGATGCTCCACGCAAGGGCAATGTTGCCCGTGTGTGTTTCGAGCAGGCCGGCAAGGATTATCAGCACCCCCTGCCCGAAAATCGTGGCTATGCGGTAGAAGATACTGCGTATTCCGCTGAAGAAAGATTGCTCTTGCTCGTCGAGGCCCAGCATATAAAAGCCGTCGGCGGCAATGTCGTGCGTGGCCGAGCTGAAGGCAATGAGCCAAAATAGACACAGTGTCCATTGAAAGAAATTGCTCGCCGGGATAAGGAAAGCTATCGAGCCCAGCGCAGCGCCCATAAGAAGCTGCGTGGCGACAATCCATCGGCGGCGGGTCGAGAACATATCGACCAGCGGGCTCCAAAAGGGCTTTATCACCCACGGCAGATAGAGCCAGCTGGTGTATAATGCTATTGCCGTGTTGTCAATGTCGAGGCGTTTGTACATAATTACCGATATTACCGTAACGGCAAAGTAGGGTAGGCCCTCGGTGAAATATAGTGTCGGTATCCACGCCCACGGGTTGTGCTTACTCATATTTTTGCAAAATATTAAGATGTACTGTTTTCTTGCCGCAGCCTATCGGCGGCAATATGTTGTGTGTAAATTTCGTTAATTTTTGTTGAATATGCAAATTTAAGCCATATAATAATGTGTAAACTATCGCAGCCTTGTGGAAAAATGGTTAAATGTTTCGCTTGTTAATAAAAAAGATGGAAAATAAGTTAAGGTATAAGAAAATTTGTGTATTTTTGGCAAAATTGTATATAAACGTATGAGGGCGATTTTTTTCGGATGATTTAAGAGGCCGTATAAGTTTATATCGCCAATTTTATAGTGCAGGGACGGGATGTTTTTCTCTTTTTGGGGAGTGCATAGCAGGCTGTGCGGTCTTTAAAAAGAACAGACGTTCCCCGGTGTAAAAACGGCGGATACATTATGGCCCCTATAAGAAAATGTTTTTTGGAATTTTGGAAGTTGTTTAAATTTTTTGTTGCCAATTTTTTATAGGTAAAGAATAGGATGTTATTTTTTAAGGGCAAGCTATGTAAGCTCAAAAAAAACAGACATCTTTGAATATAAAAAACGGCGAAACACAAGGAAACAACATTATAAGATAATATTTCTTTGAAATTTAAACAGATTCTTACAAAACTCCTGAATGTTTTTTACGGGATTTATTGCACATACAGCCTAACAACCTTAAAATTTATAACTTATGAAACTAAAAACAGTTGGTATTTCACTGTTGGCGGCCTCTCTCTTAGGATTGCCGCTTTGCGGCTTTGCTCCAAAGGCAATGGCCGAGACTAATGTGATGCAACAGGATGGTGGAGTAGTCAAAGGTGTGGTAAAAGACGCCAATGGCGAGCCGGTATTCGGCGCTATTGTCTTTGTCGTGGGTACTACAAACTCGACACAGGTCGATTTTGACGGTAACTACAAACTCGACCTTGTAAAAAAAGGCTCTACAATCTGTGCGCAGATGATGGGTTACAACAAGCAAGAGCTTGTGTGGAACGGTGGCCCGCTTAACTTTACACTTAGCGAAGAGACCGAAATGCTCGAAGAGTTTGTGGTAACTGCTATGGGTATTATGCGTAAAGAAAAGTCTCTTACATACGCCACACAGCAGATTAAGGCGGCCGACCTTCTTCAGGTGCAGGACGTTAACCTCGTAAACTCGCTCGAGGGTAAAATCTCGGGTATCACAATTACTCCAAGCGCCGGTGGTGCCGGTGGTGCATCAAAAATCACACTGCGCGGTAATAAATCAATTATGGGTGAGAATGCCCCCCTTATCGTTGTCGATGGAGTGCCTATGACAAACGGCATCCGCGGACAGGTGGGCGACGCTGCCAACCTCACATACTCGGGAACAACCGAGGGTTCGGACCCCCTTTCAATGATTAACCCCGACGATATTGAGTCGATGAACATTCTTAAAGGTGCCAATGCCGCTGCTCTTTACGGTTCGCGTGCAGCCAACGGTGTTGTGATGATTACCACAAAGAAGGGTAAAGAGGGTAAGATGGAGGTAACATTTAACTCGAACACCACATTCGATATGCCTCTGCTCACTCCCAAGCTCCAAAATAGCTATGGTGGCTTGCGCACCGATGCCACAGGCACCAATTTCATTTCTGACGGCTGGGGCGACAGATTGGGACGCACAGGTAGTAAATTCGCATTCGACATTGAGGGTAACAAGGCTTACTACCCCGTAGGAACAAAATATCAGGCCTATTTGCGCGACTATGCCAAAGATGATATTGCCGAGTTCTATGATATGGGTATAAACACCAACAACTCAATTTCAGTGTCGGGTGGTACCGAGAAAATCCAAACTTATATCTCATATTCTAACTCGCACTCGATTGGAATGATTGAGAGCAACCGTTACAACCGTAACACATTCGCACTGCGTCAGACATATAAATTGTGGGACCGCATCACATTTAACGTAAGTGCAAACTACATTCAAACAAAGAATAAGAATCGTGTCGGCGGTGGTACACTCGGTAACCCCATCTATCATCTTTATACAACTCCGCGCGACGTAGATATGGACTACTATGCCGATAATTACGTTGCCGATGGTCAGTGGTGGTCGTCGGGTAACTCCGAGGGTATCGGTACACAAACATATTATATGTTGCAGGATGACGGTACCTATAAAAGGATGACCGACGGACACATCCTCCTGAAAGGCCCGATGCAGCAGTGGGCTATGCAGGCTCCTATGTATAACAACCCTTATTGGCTGGCCAATATGAATTTCAGCGAGACACAGGAAGACCGCTTCTCGGCTGCATTCTCGGCAACGGTTAATATTATCGAGGGACTTAATCTTCAGGCACGTGTCTCTATCGACCATTCAAGATACCAGAGCGAGAGCGGAACGTATGCCACCACGTGGTCAATCACCGATATGAACCGCTACGGAAGATATTTCTTGAATACCGACCGCACAAATGAAATTTATACCGACTATATGCTCTCGTACAACAAGCAGTTAAACGACGATTGGGCAATCTCGGCAACAGTTGGTTATGTGGGCCACACCATACGCGGACGTTATGTAAACACCGATGCAGTGGCAACAAAGAATATGATAGGAGGCGATGATATTTTGGATGCACAGCCCAGCAGCCCGCTGCCTATTTCGGATGTCATCAACCGTTTCGACCCCTCATCGGGCGGCCCCGGCGTTACCACAAGCAGCAACAGCAGTAATTGGGACCAAGCAGCGCTTGGAACATTCCAAATTGGCTGGAAAGACAAGGTGTTTGTTGACGTATCGTACCGCCACGACTGGTATCGTCCCTTTAAACAATTCGAGTTTATGGGTACCGACGACAGCTACGGATATTTCGGCGTGGGTGGTAATGCCATCATCAGCGACCTTATCGAGCTTCCCAAATGGTTCAGCTATGCAAAGTATCGTGTAAGCTACTCCGAGGTGGGTAACTCTATTCCCAATACTCTCTACGGTAAACTGCCTAAGGACGAGCTCACAGGCGCCGTTGCCACTAAAGGTTGGAACTTCTTTGTTCCGCAGCCCGAGAAGACAAAGTCTTTCGAGACAGGTCTTGAGATGCAATTCCTGCGCGATTGTCTGAATGTGGATATTACTTACTACAACTCGGCAATGCACAACTCTTACCTCGAAATTAGTGGAACAAATGGTAAGAGACAGCCTGTGAACAGCGGTATTATCCGTAACCAGGGTATCGAGCTTTCGGTTGGTTACGATTGGGCCATCAACAAGGATTGGCGTTGGAATACCAATGTAAACTTCTCGTACAACCACAATGAGATTGAGGAGACCTATAAGAATAAGTATGGATTCAGCCAAGATATGTCAACAGGTCTTGCCGAGGGTAAGATTCAGTTGCGCTATCGCAAGGGTGGCTCGTATGGCGATATTTATATAACCGATTTTGCACGCTACGCAAATGATATTTATATTGTAGGTTACAACAGCGAGCTTCAGAGCGACGGTACCTCTATTGATGTTCCCATATATGGAACAGAGGGCGAGGGTGAGCCGGTTCACAGAAAAGGCGACCTTTATATAACAAGCGAGGGTAAGCCTACGCTCGGTGGTTACGCCGATGTATCGGGTGGTAACATTCGTGTACGCGAAAGTAACAAGGTATTCCAGACATCTGCCGGTAATCTGAATAGCAAATATCAACTCTCTTGGTCGAATACCATCAGCTATAAGAACTTCTCGCTCTACTTCCTTATCAACGGTCGTATAGGTGGAAAGGTAATCTCGCTCACCGAGAGCTACCTCGACGAGATGGGTCTTTCGGAGCGTTCGGGTAGTGCTCGTTTGTATGCCGAGGAGAATAATATTTATACGGCAGACGGTCGCCACGGAATGTACCTAAACGATGGCCGCGACCTTGTTGCCGTTGAGGATTACTACAATTTTGTAGGTAGCAGCTATGCAGGAGACTACATTTACGACGCAACAAACTTCCGTCTGCGCGAGCTCTCGCTTGGTTACACTTTCCGCAACCTCTTTGGCGAGTACAAGCACTTGAACCTCTCGTTCATCTGCCGCAACCTCTTCTTTATCTATAAAGATGCGCCCGTTGACCCCGATGTATCTGTATCAACAGGTAATGGTCTTGGTGGTATTGACGTGTTCAACTTCCCCTCGGCTCGTTCGTTCGGTCTCAACTTGAAACTTAATCTTTAATTAAGTGATTAGGAATATTTATGAATAATAGAAAATTTACGGATATGAAAAAATATTTGATGTTTGCCGGCTCTTTGCTTGTTGCGACAA
The DNA here is from genome assembly GCA_017407905.1 of Bacteroidaceae bacterium. Taxonomy (GTDB): domain Bacteria; phylum Bacteroidota; class Bacteroidia; order Bacteroidales; family Bacteroidaceae; genus HGM04593. Next base: position 30,419 of record JAFQVS010000008.1, read on the forward strand.
TGAGTTTGCAGTCGTGTCTCGATTATGACGATCCGGGAGATGAAATGGGTGTTGGTGCCATTATGGGCGAGACAACCACTTATATAGGAAATGTCGATACAATTATGTATCATACGCTGCCAACAGAGGAGGGCGTAAGGAATGCAATCGACACGCTCGACCGCTTCGGCTATTTTGGTCAGTCGTTGGCCGGTCAGTATAATATGCGAGGCGGTAAAGAGGCCGGAATGCCTGCTGCACACGCCTATCAGCGTCAGTACTCTTTGGGTCCCGATACATACGCTCAGTATTTCACTGTGCCTCATAAAGACTTTATGTATGGTACTCTGACATCTACCTACAATGTATCGCCCGACTTTAATGGCGGCCCTCTTGGTGCTTATACAATGGCCAAGAATGCCATTATGCCTCTCTTGCACCATCCTATGGTAGATTCTATTCCCGAGATTAAGGCTATCAACCTGCTTTATTATTGTGTGATAGCACAGGAGCAGGCCGACCTTTCGGGTCCCTTCACATATCTCGAGGATAAGCAAAATTCCGAGACTCCGTACGAGTATAACGACCTAAAGACCATCTATTATGGTATTGTAGAGAATCTCGACACCATCGTAGCTTGTCTCGAGAATTACGAGACACGTCCCGATTGGTACAAGGAGCAAATAGGCAATGTCCTTGTCGCTTATCATCAGACTAACCGCTCGATGATTACAGGCGATATGAGTATGAAGACCTATATTATGCTTGCCAACTCATTGAAATTGCGTATGGCTATGCACATAGTAAAGGTCGAGCCCGAGACTGCAAAGCGTTGGGCCGAGGAGGCGGTTGCAGGCGGCGTTGTCGAGACTGTCGACGACCAGCAGGGTCTGTATCCTATGCTCAGCGGCTTTACTCATCCTCTTATGGATATTGCCAACAGCTGGGGCGACCTTCGTCTGTGTGCATCGTTCGTGAGCCTTCTCAAGAGCCTCGACCACCCTTATACAAAGTATCTTTTCTTGCCTAACAGCGGTGATTTAACCAACAAAAAGACGGGCGAGGTTACTCCCGCCGGTACCGATATTTTTGGTATTCGTGCCGGTCTGTTGGTTGGCAACGGTCAGCTTTATCAGCAGAATCAGCGTCAGGGCTACTCGACATTCGACAATAATGTTATGGGTGGTATGATGCCTCCTCTCTATTTCGTGAAATTGGCCGAGGTTGATTTCTTGCGCGCCGAGGGTGCATTGCGCGGATGGAATATGGGTGGCACGGCACAGTACTTCTATGAGCGCGGTATCCGCAACGCTTATCTCGAAGACCCGATGCAGGCTCAATTCGGCTCGCCTTATATGTCTTTGGTTGATGCTTATATGGAGCAGGAGCGCCCCGTTGAGTATGTTAACGTCGATCCTATGGGCGACGGTGAGCCTTGGCCCAGCGTAACCACAATAGGTGTTAAGTGGAACGATGCCGATGATAATGAGACTAAACTCGAAAAGATTATCACTCAGAAATACATCGCTCTGTTCCCCCTCTCGACCGAGGCGTGGGCCGAAATGCGTCGTACGGGATACCCCAAAGTATTCTCGGTGCTTAATACCGACGACGGCGACGGCTCTATACCGCAGGGTAAGGCCGGTCAGTGGGACCCCAACAGCATAATTCGTCGTATTCCGTGGGTGCCCATCGACCCTCAGGCAGTACAGATGGTCGAGAACAGCGGTATTCCCGCACTCGGCGGGCCTGACGAACAGGCTACTCGCCTATGGTGGGACGTTGATAAACCTAACTTCTAATTTTAAGAAATAATTGGTCAGTGTATCCCCAAAATACGTGGGGTACACTGATTTTTTTAATAATTAAAAAAACAGCAACTATGAACAAAAAACTAACTCTTTTAGGTAGCCTTGCACTTATGGCTGTTGCAGCAAATGCACAGACCTATCAAGAGGGCTACATCAATTGGGGTAATTTTGCTCAACAGTTCGGAAATACATTGAAGCAATGGACACCCGGACAGCAGGTTACCGAGGACGATAACTTCTTTATCTCGCGCGTGAAGCCTAAAGAGCGTTTCCGTAACGCAGCAACACAGGTGCGCACCGATATTACCGAGGCCAACGACAAGCGTCTGCTTATGTGGGTGCCCATCGACGATGCTGCCGAGAATGCACTGCCCAACGGCGTCTATGACTCGGAGGTATTCAATATGTGGCCTTATATTTCGCACTATGGCAACTGGACAGCGCCTCAGGGCCGCGTGCCCGGTAACTTTGCCGACGTTGCCCACAAGAATGGTGTGGCAGTGTCGTCGGTTGCGGGAATCCCCTACGGCGGATTGTATGGCAACGGCTGGCAAGAGGCAATGCAGGCAACCGTTGACGCGGGCGCCGAAAAGACCGCAAAATTCCTACACTACTATGGTGTAGATGGATTGGGCTACAACTCGGAATTTTCGGGTGGTGCTTATATCGTTAAGCAACTGATTAACTACCACCAAGAGCTTACGGCTGCATCGAAACCCCTGAATCCTCTGTTCGAGAATCTGTGGTACGATGGTACAAACGATAATGGTTATATCTCGTTCGACCAAGGCTTCGGCACACACAACGACGATATTGCCAAGGGTGCTTCGCTCTTCTTCAACTACAATTGGAATAGCTCTTATCTGCTCGGTAAGGCGGTCGATTATGCAAAAAGTACAAACTACGACCCTCTGATGATATACGCAGGCGTGAATATGCAGGGTGCCGAGCCGGGCAGCAACAGCTGGCCTCTGCTCAAGGACTACCCAATATCAATTGGTCTCTGGGGTGCTCACAGCACAAATATGTTTTGGGAGAGCCGTGGCGAGAAGGGCAGCGCCCCCGAGGTTAAGCAACGCACCTATATGTTGCGCACCGAGCGCTGGTTCACAGGCGGTACACGTAACCCTGCAAACACCCCCGAGATTACAAGCTCGATGAAATATCACGCCGACAACTTTACCTTCCACGGAATGTCGTCGTTTATGACAGCAAAGAGTACTCTTGCGTGGAGCTTGGACGAGGAGCCCTTCATCACATATTTCAATCTTGGAAACGGACGTTACTTCAATTGGAAGGGCGAGCGTCAGCACAACGGCGAGTGGTATAATATCGGTGTTCAGGACTATCTGCCCACGTGGCGCTGGTGGTTCACCACAAACCTTTTGGGACGTACGGCAAGCGAGGTTCCCGCAAGTGGCCTCGACGCCGAGTTTACTTGGGACGAGGCTTGGGTTGGCGGTTCAACCGTTCGCATTTTCGGTAGCGTAGATTCCGAGTATCTGCATCTGTTTAAGACACAATTCGAGGTTAAGGATGGCGACGTAATTACCTTCCGCTATAAGCTGTCGAAGGGTAGCACCGACGTTAACCTTATACTGACGGCTGTTGGCGACGAGCAGAATCCCATCGGCGAGCTCTCGGTGTGCGACGCGGCTCAGGAAGCCGATGAGGATGTATGGGTCGAGAAGAGCTTTGTTGTCGGAAAGGACGTCGATGCAGCCAATATCGCCCTCGTAGCCCTCGAATTTACAAATGCTAAGGATATTGACCTCTATTTGGGCGAATTTTCAATTGTACGCAGTAAGGCTGCCGCTCCCGCACAGCCCGTTATTGCAAGCTCAAAGGTTCTTGCATTCAGCAAATATGGCGTTGATGGAAAGATAATCTTCAATATGCCCAACGACAAGGCAGCAGGCGAGCCTTGCTACAATATCGACGTAAATACGGCGCTCTTCAAGCTATATGCTCAGCAAGAGGGTGGCGAGCCCGTGCTTATGGGTCTTACAACATCTTGGGCCGGAATGTACTATCGCGTGCCTATGGATATGACAAAGGCCGATAAGGTGCGCTTCGGTGTTGCAGCCGTTTCGCTTGATATGAACAGCGACTCCGAGATTGCTTGGGGCGAGTATCACGATGCAGGCACATACGTTTACGACGACGATATTCAGATTAACAAGACCACAATCAAGCCCGGCGAGGATTTTGAAATTTCTTACGTCGATGCTCGCCACGAGGAGGCCGTGTGGACAATCACCGATGCTAAGGGCAGTGTGCTCTACGAGCAGACCGGTAAAGGTATTAAGGTGGCCGAGGGTCCCGCGGCTATCGGTAGCTACAATCTGAAAGTGGTAGGTAAGGAGTATGATGCAAATGGTAACCGAGTGCAGACTACACGCAATTTCGTCGGTTACATTCAGATTACAAGCGAGGGCATCGGTGCGCTTCCAAAAATCCTGACACTTACAGCCAACGGCAAAGAGGCTGATATTACAGTGAACGCAGGCGACGAGATTACTCTTGCTTATACGGGTCGTAAGGCCGACGGTGCGGGCTCACAGGGTGTTGACCTTGCCGAGGAGCGCTTCGGTGTTAAGGCAAGCGATATTGGCGTTGTTGGCACCGAGAGCTTCTCTACCGCCTTCTGGATTAAGATAAACAAGCTGGCAGCAGGCGAGACACAGCTTCTGGCCGTTGCCAATAAGGTTGATATGTGGCCTAAGACCGATTGGGGCTGGATATGGACAAATATCAAGGAGGATGGCACAATGGGCTCATTTACCTTCCGCGGTACCGACGCAAGCAACAATAACGAGCTTCGTTACAAATTTGCAAATACATCTGTTCCCGTGGGCACTTGGGTACATATGGCCTTTACGTTCGAGTATAATGCCAGCCGCCAGTTGCACTGCAAATTCTATATAAACGGTCAGAGACAGGAGGTTACTGCTTGGAACCGTACAAATAGTTCTACCGACAAACCCGGCGACCCGGGCTTCCAGAGTGGTGTCTATAATATTACCTACGGTCAGGTGCTCTCGGTGGGTGGTTCGGCTCACGGACGCAACGGTATTGATGGTGTAATAGATAATTTCCAAGTTTGGAACAAGGTTATGAGCGACGAGGATGTTCTGCTCTCTATGGGCGATATTGACGCCAATAATCTGCCCTCGGGTCTTGCCTATTATTGGGACCTTGAGAGCAAGGCCGCTGCCGATTATACATTTGCGTCGGTTGGTGCGAAGAGTGGTGTTAAGGCAGGATTGCACAACTACGCAGCGACAGGCAGCGAGGGACAGGGTGCTTTTGCTTGGATTGAGTCGGGCTATACCTCGGGTTGTCCCTTCATCAGCGGCTCGGCGTTCCCCGTTGTTACTTCGCCCGTATGGAAGGCTAAAAAAGGTGTCATAAGCAGTGCCGAGGGTAATGATACCGAGGGCTCGGCTGTTGTAAGCTACAAGAATGGTGGCGACTATACTGTTACTCTTACTCTTGAAAATTCACTCGGTAGCGACGCACGTACCTTCCAAGTAATTAAGGTCGAGGGTGTCGAGAGTGGTGTCGAGAGCCCCGTGTCCGAGCAGATTGCCACATACGTTGTCGAGGGTGCTGCTTTTGTTGAGTTTGCTCGTGAGGGTAACTATAAGGTGGCCATTTACACGCTCGATGGCAAGAGTGTTGCCCGAAAGAGTGTGTCGGTGGCAGCGGGCGAGAATGCACAGATTACTCTTGGTGCCGAGGGTGTTTATCTGCTTACCGTCGAGAGCGAGGGTAAGATTCTGCGCAGTGTGAAGCTTTTGAACAAATAAGCCTCTCTCCCTTTCGAGACGTTTATTTGAATTGATAATGAGTGTGTGTCGCTTGTGTGGCACACACTCTTTTTTTTTGCGTTTATGCTCAATAATACAAAAAATATGAATTTTTGTATTTATTTTGTGATTTGTAGGGGCGCAATTATATAAATTTACTATATTTGCGCTAATATGCGAATATAATGGTCGGACTGCTTTAAAAACCCTTTCGATTAGCGATAAGAATCGAAAAAAGTATTCCGAGATTATTTGACTGTTTTAAAAGATTTAAAAATAATTATTTACTAACCTTAAATTTTGTGATTATGAAGAAACATTACATCGCAGGATTGGCGCTTGCTTGCTCTTTGTTTGCAGCACCCGCTTCGGCGCAGACCGATGAAATCTACGATTTTGCCGGTTTCAGCGACAAAAACCTGCTTGAGCTCTTCTACAACGCTTTGCAGGATGGACGTAACTATCCTACGGTCGAGGAGTTCGAGGCAGCCGGTATTCAGGCATCGGATATTGCCTTTGTACGTTCACACGTTCGTCGTGCAACAATCTTGGATCGTGCCGACCGTCTGATTCCCTCGACCTACGAGACACGTAATCTATGGATGAATATTCCTATGGATGTCGGTTCGGGTGGTGATGCCGGTTATCCCGGTGATAAATTTGCTGCCGATGTTTATTCGATGTGGCAATACACCAATCTGTTCGGTTCGTGGAATCACTCTATTTTCCAAGCTCCCGGCGCGTGGGTAGATGCTGCTCACCGCAATGGAACCGATATAATGAGCGGTATCAAATTCTTTGAGTCTTGGACTGCCGGTAGTGGCGATGGCGAGTATAGCGCCCTCATCACAAAGAAAGATGCACAAGGCAATTTCTTGTATGTCAAGCCTCTTATCAACTGCTTGATGTTCTTTGGTTCGGATGGTATAAATTATAACTGGGAGGATAACAGCTACCAGAACGCCGATATTGTAAAATTCCACAAAGAGCTCTATAAGTATGCTGCCGAGGTTGGCTTCGATAACTATCACAGCGGTATATACACAGCTGTTTCGGGCCTTAATCCCGGCAATGTAAACCAACTCTTCGGTACAAAAGAGAGTGGCAAGACACACGATACAATGCTTAATTATGCCAACGGCGACTTCTCGTGGCAGATTGGTGCATCGGTAACAGCTGCCGAGAATGCAATGGGCACAGCCGAGGGTCTTTACACCGGAGTGTGGATTGTGGGTATGGACCGTCGTTGGACTGCTCTTGACGAGAATGCCAACGCTCACAAAGCCGGTATATGTCTTTGGGGCGAGCACGGACAGAGCCGTTTTATGAGCTACAATACAGGTGATGGTGCTTACGATACACAAGGTAACTATCAGCGCCTCTTGGAGCGTGGCTTCTCGGGTGGTAATCGCAACCCTCTCGCGCGTCCCGCTATAAGTAATACAGGTAACAATTGGGAGAAAGATGGCGATAAACTGCCTCTTTCGACATTCGCCGGTATTGCCTCTTGGATTCCCGAGCGTTCGGCTATTCACGGAAGTCTGCCTTTTGCTACTCACTTTACTCTTGGTAACGGCGACCGTTATTTCTATAAGGGTAAAAAATCGGCCGCAAGCAGCTGGTACAATATGGGTGCTCAGGACATTGTTCCCACCTATCGTTGGTTGGTTGTCGAGAGTGGCAACCACGCAACTGCCGCTACAAATATCGAGGTTAACTACACTCACCTTGATGCTTATACCGGTGGTTCTTGTATAGAGCTTACAGGTGCATCTAACAATAATGGTACCGATATTGTACTCTATAAGACTGAGCTCGAAGCCTCTACAAATGCATACGCAAAGGTTGCCGTAAAGACTTTGAAGGATGTTAAGGCTACCAACCTCTATCTTATTATCCGTGAGCAGGGTAGCGATGCTTGGACCGAGTATGCCATCGGCGAGGTATCGGGTAACAATTGGGAAGAGAAGAAAATCGACCTTTCGAGCATTGCAGCAGGCGACGTTATCGACCGCATCGGATTGCGCGTGAAAGGTGCTAACGACGACTATCAGCTTTATGTTGGTAAGCTCGAAATTAACGACGACAATAAGGTGGCTCCCGCAAAAGTAAAGGATGTAGTTGCCGAGGTTAAGAAAGAGACTAAGGCTTCAATGACATTGAAGCTGCATTGGGGTGTTGAGGCTTCTGCCACTACACGTGCCGATTGGGGTCTTGTTTATAACGACGAGGCTAACATCGACCACTTCGAGATTCTCTACAAAGTAGGTGAGGAGGGTCGTGTGTCGTTGGTTGGTACAACATCGCAGTGGGCAACAATTGTACCCAATGTACGTTTCGAGAGCGTAAATGACGTTCCTTATGTGGGTGTTCGCGCCGTTTCTACCGACCTTAAGAGCTACTCGCCCGTTGAGTGGGTCGAGGTGGCACGTGCACCTCAGGCATCACTGCCCGATGAGGTCGAGGAGGATACTTACGGTGTCAGCGCAATGGACCCCGCTTGCGAGGGTGCAGCCATTGCACGCGAGCAGCGTTATGTAGAGAAGGTTGTTACCACAGGTGCTGTTAAAGACCTTAACTATTCTGCAAGCGGCCCTGTAGCCGATGGTTCACAGTATGCCGATGCACGCGACCACGTACTTGTGGTTGAGCAGGGTCAGACTATTACAATGACAATCAAATGTGCCGACTTTAGCGACGGTCTGAAATGGTGTTTTGCAGGCGGTTGGCTCGACCTTGATGCAAGTGGCGACTTTAATCACCCCGGTTCAATTGAGGAGGACCCCTTGAGCGAGCGTCTCTTCTTTGCCGGTACATTGCGTGCTGCTACTCCCGAGTTCCAGAATCCCGGTCTTACATTCTCGTTCAAAGTACCCGAGGATGCAACTCCCGGAGAGAGCCGTCTGCGCATCGTATTCTCTGATGCTTGGTTCGCCGGTATGTTCCTTCCCACAGGTCTCCACGCCAAGGGATTCTCAATTGACTTTAGTGCTGAGATTCAAGGTTCTAACCCCGGCCGTGTAGCTGTTGATACACGCGACCAAGGCGTAGCCGACGAGCCTGAGGGCTTCGGACCCGAAACTTCGGTCGAGGAGGTTGTTGCAGGTGAGGTGTCTGTTGCCGTTGCAGGCGAGGGTGTTATCAACCTGAGCAACGTCGATAAGGCGTGGGTTTATACAGCCGATGGTAAGCTGGTTAAGTTCGTTAACGGCAATCCTACACAGGTTGATGCTGCTGCCGGTGTATATCTCATCAAGATGCAGAATGGTAACATCATCCGTTCGGCTAAGGTTGTTGTAGAGTAATAATCTATAGTCTTTTAATATTTATGGTGCGGCCCTTTTCGGGGGCCGCACTTTTTGTCTTATACGGCCTTTGGTGCGTTTAATCTTTTCGTTGGGGCACAGTAGAAATTTACTGTGGGTAAGAATCAATAATCTATTTCTCACTTTCAAGAACAGCCGCATATAATACGTGCAAAAGGTAATTTTAAATTAAATATTGCACCATAAAAAAGAAATTCAATGTAGGTTCGATTGTTTTAAGGAAAAAGTGCGAGGTATGTTTACGCCGCCGGGCGTTGACAATGCTTGCCATTCGCATCCCGCGCGCTGCAAGCTGCGCCTGCACTTTCGCGCGACTATTGCTGCAAGCATTGTCGATTATAATTCCGCAGCACCCTTAAAAC
>JAFQVS010000079.1 GCA_017407905.1 Bacteroidaceae bacterium
TGCGCCTGTACTTTCGCGCGACTATTGCTGCAAGCATTGTCGATTATAATTCCGCAGCACCCTTAAAACAATCGTAAACCGAAATGACAAGCTGAGCCTCCGACCGAGTGAGCGCACTGTTGCCTCACGAGCAAAGGAGGCCTTGCGACAATTTCTTTAGGTGCAGGTTTTTTGCTTACTTTTTTCCGGAAAAAAAGTAAGTCCTAAAGTATAAAGTGAAAGAGAGAATAGCCACAGAAATATTCCGAGAGGGTGATAAATAGAATTATCTCGACCACACCTTTTTACTACTGAGCCCAATTTGCTTTTGAATGTCTCTCTATTTGCTGCCGGAAAAAAAGTCGGCCCACGAAGAGGGCCGACTTTTAGGGTAAAGCAAAAGTATCGTTTAAAATGTTGCTTAATCGTTATTTCTTGCCGTTGACGTTCGTCAGTAGCTTGCCTTGATACTCGCCTGTGAGTGTGCGCAGGAAGGCAACCATCAGGGCAGTCTCGTCGCTGCTTATCTGCACGCCCGACTGATATTTTGCCATATCTTTTACTGCCTCGTCGAGTGTGGCGCGTGTGCCGTCGTGATAGTAGGGCCACGTGAGCTCGATATTGCGCAGGCCGGGTACTTTGAAGCGGTGGCGGTCGCGCTCTTGCTTGGTCTCTTTGTATCGGCCGTCATCCTCGGCGGTCATTGGTTGAGGGCGGCTGGCAAAATAGTGCTCGCGCAGTCCCATAAGCTCGTACGTCTCGCCTCCAAGATTGGGGCCTACGTGGCAGGTGGCACAGTTGTACTCCTTGAACAGTTTGTAGCCTGCAAGCTCGTCGGCTGTGATGGCATTGTCGTCGCCCAAAAGGTATTTGTCGAAGCGCGAATTAGGGGTGATGAGTGTGCGCTCAAACTCTTCGATGGCATTTGTTATGTTGGCTTGTGTCAGCCCGTCGGGATAGACGGCGTTGAATGCTTTTACAAACTCCTTGTCGCTGCTTAGTTTGGCGATAATCTCGTCGAACGAGGCCGAGGCCATCTCGACGGGGTTGAGCGGGGGGCCTGCTGCTTGGTCGGCAAGGGTTTTTGCGCGTCCGTCCCAGAATTGCACAAAGTTATATACGGCGTTGAACACGGTGGGGGCGTTTACACCGCCCATCTGCTTGTTTACTCCCTCGGAGTATTTTTTGTTATCGACACCGGCTGTTTCGAGCCCGTGGCACGAGGCGCACGATACTGTGTTGTCGGCCGAGAGGCGTGTGTCGTGATAGAGTAGGTTGCCGAGGGCAGCTTTCTGTGCATCGGCTGTGGGGTTCTGAGCAATGGGGCGGATGGGTTCGCCTGCTCTTTCGCCTGTTAGGCCGTCGGCATAGAGCTTGATGCGTTGCTCCTTGACCCACGCGAGGGTAATGTCGCGCTTGGCGTCGGTGGTGGTGCTTCCCCAATGTACCATATAGTATTTTGCCATCGGCATACGTTGGTCGCTTATCACTTTCTCGACCTTTGCAAGGTGAACGGGGTTGAGTGTTGTTCCCTCGTTCATTGCCTTTATCATCGGCTCGATGTTAAAGGCGCGGTAGCCCGAGTCAATATCGGCCTTTATAATGTCGCCCGCTATCGGCAGGGTGGCATAGAAGGGTAGCTGTGGGTTGGCACTGTGGCAACTGATGCAGCCGCCGTCGCTCAGTATCTGCATCATCTGTTCATCCTGCGATAGGGTGGCCGCCGGGGCGCTGTTCATTAGGCGATAGGTAGTTGCTGCCACAAGCATTATTGCCAACAGCGCTGCAAATAATTTTGTCCTGTTTTTCATAATGTTTAGTTTAGTGTGTTTGTGTTATTGCATTGTATATTCGTGCGAGAAGCAAATATAGGAATTATTTTTATTTATCCGATAGATGCAGCCTGCAAAAATATCTTTTTAGCTATTATATATGTGTACTCCGGGCTTTGCCGAGGGTAGATAATTTACTCCGTACCAGCAAATTTGCAGTGCGAGGAACGAGAGGATAAGCACCGCGCACAGCACTCGGGGTTTATAGTCAGCCTTTAGTCTTAAATGTATGTAAAGCAGATAGAGCATCCACGTAACAAGCGCCCACGTCTCTTTGGGGTCCCAGCTCCAATAGTGTCCCCACGCCTCCTTTGCCCATATTGAGCCGGTGAGCATTCCGATTGTGAAGAACGACAGCCCTGCATAAACCAAACTGTCGATGACTGCAAAATCGGTAGGCTTGCGGGCGATAATTCCTCGCAGGGCCAATATGAACGATAAGCCCAAGAGCGCGTAAGAGAACATATACACCGTAACGTGCGGCACGAACCACGCGCTTTGTAGCGCGGGCATCAGCGAGCGGTCGTGAATCTCGGGCCTTAGCCAATTTATTGTCATAAAGACAATTGCCATAAGCGACGAGAAAGAGAGTATCCAACGGAAACCCCAACGCAGATAGGTGAATAGTCCCGCCACAAGCATAAAGAGTGAGTACCACAAGCGCGTCTCGCCCATAGTGCGCAGAGGCGGACGCTGAAGCGCCTGCCACAACCCCACGATAAATGCTGCCAGCGTAAGTATCGCAAGCATACTAAGGACAACCGCACCGATGCTCCGCTTTTTTGCCCTCAACGCAAGGGCTGCACCTGCCACTGCCATCAGTGCCGACGGCAGCGCAAAGGCCGAAAAACTATCCCAACTAATCATAATCATCTTCTTTTTGCGCCTTGAATAAATAGTAACACTGCCCCTGCGAGCATCATCAGAATACCGGCAAAGAGCACTGCCTTCCACGGTTCGCGTACAATCTGTATAATGCAATATTGTGTGTCGCTCCCGCGGCTCGTGTCGTAGCTTATGAGGTAAACATCCTCGAAGAAATTGAGTGCGTAGGGGTGGTTCACGCGCAGTGTGGCCGTGTCGCTGCCCAACGCAACCGATGCCTCGTAGTGCGACGGCGTGCCGTTGTCAAAATAGTCAACGTCGAAGCCGAGCAACCTTACATTGTAGTCGAGAAAGGTGCTGCCGCCATCCTTGTGGAAAGCCTCGCGCGTGGGAGCGTCCCTGAACGCCTGCACGCGAATATCCTGTGTGTCGGGAGCGCCCCAAAAGCCTGCGAACAGCGCCAGCCACAATCCTGCGTGGTTCATAAGGAAGCGCCAACGAATGCCCCTGACGCCTCTGCAACCTCTGAAAATCACAAGCGCAAGATGGCTCTGCACAAACAAAAGAATTGCAATGAAAATAATCGAAGTGCTGAAATTGGGGATAAAGGCAATACCTATTGCCCCAACGACGGTTGCAACTATTGAGATAATGGTTGCCCGCATCGAGAGCAGAAAATTCATCGTCGATGAGCCGCTTTTTTCGCGATAAAGAAAAAAGAGTGTCGAGAGCCAAGCAACGGCGAAAATGACATTCAGCGGGAATGCCATAAATTGCAGTATATAGTGATTGCTCATTTAGTAAATTGTTTTTTTGTTTAATGGGGTAAAAAATATAGCAAACGAGTCAATTGTAAAGTCTGTTTTAAAATTTACTTCATTTGTTTTCCTTATTTAGAAGCTGTTTAAATTTCTAAATATATTTTTTTGTATATTGGAAGTCGTTATTTCGTGGTTTTTTATGTTCAAAAATGACTGTTTTCTTCTTTTTCTCGGTTACGTAGCCCGCTACGCGCCCTACAAAAAATAATAAAACATCCTATTTTTGACCTATAAAAAA
>JAFQVS010000080.1 GCA_017407905.1 Bacteroidaceae bacterium
AGGCAAGAAAATGCGCTCACTCGGTCGGAGGCCCAGCTTGTCATTTCGGTTTACGATTGTTTTAAGGGTGCTGCGGAATTATAATCGACAATGCTTGCAGCAATTAGTCGCGCGAAAGTGCAGGCGTAGTTTGCAGCGCGCGGGATGCGAATGGCAAGCATTGTCAACGCCCTGCGGTTAAACATACCTCGCACTTTTTCCTTAAAACAATCGAACCTACATTGAATTTCTTTTTTATGGTGCAATAAATTAAAAGTTACCTTTTGTACGTATTATATGTAGCCGTTCTTGAAAATAGATTATTGATTCTATCAACAGTAAATTTATACTGAGCCCTTTCTTACGCAAGGCTGTTTGTCTCGCCGTTTTTAAATTTCTTCCGATAAAATAGGCTGCACTCGCTTTGCTGTTTATAAATAATCCTGCACTGCGTTTGTCGGCACTATCTTTATTTCCATAAAAAATTTGACGACAAAAATTAAAACAGCTTTTTAAAAATTGCTTTTTTAGTACTGCTCGCTCTCGTTAGGAAAATCCTTAGCCTTTACGTCGCTGATGTAATTACCGACAGCATCGCCGATGATACTGTTAAGGTCGGCGTAACGACGCAGGAAACGCGGGGTAAAATCGGCTGTCATTCCCAACATATCTGTGCACACAAGCACCTGACCATCGACACCGCCTCCGGCACCAATGCCAATGACGGGAATCTCAAGGCTCTCGGCGACCTTTGTTCCCAGATGAGCGGGGATTTTTTCGAGCACAAGCGCAAAGCATCCGGCCTCTTGCAGCAGGCGGGCATCGTGGCACAGCTTGGCAGCCTCGGCCTCGTCTTTGGCGCGCACGCCGTATGTGCCGAATTTGTTTATACTCTGCGGGGTGAGCCCCAGATGGCCCATAATGGGTATTCCGGCATCGAGAATTTTGCGTATCGAGGGAAGAATCTCCTCGCCGCCTTCGAGCTTGAGAGCATCGGCGTGTGTCTCTTTCATTATGCGGATGGCATTTTTCACTGCCTCGTCGGCATTTACCTGATAGGTTCCAAAGGGCATATCGGCAACCACAAGGGCGCGTTTGACGCCGCGCACCACAGACTTTGCGTGATATATCATCTGGTCGAGTGTTATGGGCAGCGTTGTTACGTTTCCTGCCATTACATTCGAGGCTGAGTCGCCCACGAGAATTATGTCAATGCCCGAAGCATCAATTATTGAGGCCATTGTATAATCGTATGCAGTGAGCATTGCAATTTTCTCGCCCTTACGCTTCATCTCAATCACGCGACGCGTTGTTACCTTGCGTGCATCTTCTACAATATATTTCGACATTTTTTTATTGTTTATTTGTTAAACATCGGCAATGCAGAGGGCCACGAAAAGCCGCTGCATCAAAATCTGCGCAAAATTACTGCAAAAAATGTACCCTGCAAAATAAACGTGCAAAGAAAGCATCAAAATATTCCTCGAAAAAAAAAATCGGATAATTTTGCAGGCGCGGTGTTACAATTTTGTTTTTCAATCGTCATTATATTGTAAACGGCACACTACAGAGGATAAATGACACACTCAGAATTTAAAATACGATTCTTACCGCTGCATCATATTTTGCTTGACGAGGCGCGCAAAATGCTTTGCGACGACTTTGAGGCCGAGGATGCCGTACAGAATCTTTATCTGAGATTGTGGGCCGGGAGGGAGAGGCTGAAAGACCTTGCCTCGCCCGAGGGCTACTGCCGCACAGTGCTGCGCAACATCTGCATCGACCGTTGGAGGGCACTGAGGCTGGCCGATGAGAAGAATCGTATGCTTGTCGAGGATACAACCACCGAGGCAGCGCCCGATGCCGATGGGGAGGATATTCAAGAGTGTCTGTCGCATTTCCTCAGCAGCCTGCCCGATATTCAGCGGCGCATAATGAAAATGACGATTAACGGATACGGCATAAAAGAGATTGAACAGATTACAGGGGTGCCCGAGGCGAATATCAGAGTAACCGTCTCGCGCCTGAGAAAAAGGTTCAGAAAATATATAAACGAGTGAGAAAAAAAATAAAGTTTATTTTAGTTTTTTACAGCGAACGCAGTAAATATGTGAGATTGACCTCGAACATTTAATTATATAAGGAGGCCCGATTATGGATGAAAAAAGATTAAGAATAATGATTGAGCGCTTTTTTGAAGCCCGTCTCGGCACAGACGAGGAGCGCGAATTATATTGCTATCTGCGCGAGAATGACGTCCCCGAAGAGCTTCGCAAAGATAAAGAGGCAATAATAGCCTTGTGCAGTCATCCAACAAGCAGCGCAGCGTCCGACGAGGCCTTTACGCGCCTCGAAGCGATGATTGACGCCCTTGAAACTGAGGAGCGGACACTCCCCGTCGAGCCTCGCGCCGTGCAGGCCCCCAAAAGGAGGATAATAAAAATCCCCCGCCCACTCTATCGAGGCATTGCAGCAGCCGCAATCCTTGCCGTCGGTTTTTTCATATTCACAAACACACGACAACAGACAGGCAGCGTCTCTTTTGCAACGACCGAAGAGGACACATTCGACACCCCCGAGGAGGCCCTCAAGTGCGTAAGAGAATCGTTCGACCTTGTGCTTATGGCGGCCAACAGCACCAACCGCAGCAGACGGGCCATAGGCACCACACTCGAACAATCAATCGCTATACACAGCAAAAGAGAGCCATTAAACAAATAAAAAAAGAATAATTATGAAACGCAATATATTACTCGCAACGATAATGCTGATGCTGATGTTGCTACCCCTGCACGCCACGGCACAGCACAAACAGCCCGACAAAGGAAAGAGCGAGATTGAGAGATTCATACAGAGTTTATCGCGCATAAAATCGGCCGAGATTGACTATGCCTACGTCTCGACAAATATGTTTAAACAGATGCTCACAATGCTCACTAAAAGCAGCGAGGGCGCCGAGATTGGAAATATATTCGGCTCGATAAAAAGCGTGCGAAGCTTCGAGACGACAGGCGAAGAGGGATACACAAAGCTCACCACCGCCCTGCAACCCTTCTTGCAAGAGGAGGAGCAGGTGATGGGAATGGAGCTTATGGCACTGAACCGCGAGGATGGCGAGCTCTCGGTCATATACAGCGACCAGAGAAACCTTCTTGTAATCTGCAACGACAACGACGAGACACTAAACGTGGTATTTATCGTCGGTCTATCCTACGAGGCATTCATTCAAATATCATCTGACACAATTAACGGACTGCCATTTTAAAGAATAATTATGAAAAGGTATATAATAACACTGCTGGTGCTGCTCGCAATGAGCACACCCATAATAAAGGCACAAGAGGCCGACACCGTGGCAATAAACAGATTCCTACACGAGCTTAAGAAACTCGACGGCCGCGGTGTAACCTACGATGAGATTAAACAAGAGAGGCTGCAAAGCATCCTTGTCGAGCAGGTGAACGAACAGACCGATAATTTGCTCGGCAACCTCAAGGGGCAAAATATCTTCGGCAAAGAGTTTACGATGATAAAATGCAGCTCGGACAACAAGGAGGGATACAATAAACTTTGCACTCTTTTAGAGCAGTACGACGCCTACGCGAGCGACGAGCTTTTCGGCCTTCCGCTCACGGCCAATAATCGCGAGGAAGGCCACGAGACAGTTGTTTATCTGAGCGATAATCACTCGATTATGATAAACGATGCAATAGACGATGAGAGAATTGAGATTCTATACTGCAACTACAACCTAATGAATATAATAGAGAATATTTTGAGTGATTTTGTTGGCAGGATAGAGCAGAAACTCAACGAGAGTATGTCGGATAATTTACACGGCCACGAGAGTATAAACTTTTCTCTGGCGCTGTTCAACGACGGCAACATTACCTTTAACGGCAGGCAAGCAGAGGCCCCCACCCCGCAGCCTGTCGAGGCGGTCGGTTGCAACGCCCCGCAGATTCTTGCGGCCGTCTCCCGGAGCTACGACAAGCGGATAAAAAAGCTCTCCGACAGCTCACAAGAGACAGATAATAAAGAGCGGATAGAGGAGCTGAAAGAGGAAAAATTGCACAGCATAGCAGAGCTTGCCGAGGACCTTAACAGCATAGAGGGCCCGACGTTTATAACGAACCCACTGACCGAGGAGGTATATATTGCCGTCCCCACCCCCTCGGACGAGCTTGCACCTCTGCAAAGCCCGCAGGCCAAAAGCGGCGTCTATGATTGGATAGCCTCGACAGGATTTTGTAAAGGCGCCACCAACACCCTCGACCAAGCATCGGCCATAATAACCCCGAAAGATATTGTTCTGAAATATGCCACCCTGTATCTGCCCAAAGAGCAGTGGCTTTTCGATGGTTACGCAAATTGCAAAAAGGAGTTTATAACAAAATATCAGGGGAGCACCCCGGCCGTGCTCTACCGAAAATCACTCAGCCCAAAGGGCTACGATGAGATGCTTGCCGACCTTAAGCCCCTCTTCGACCTTGAGTTCGAAGAAAAGTATCACAACCTCGAAGTTACCCAAAAGAGCCGTCGAGAGACAAGCGGCAACCGTTTCTTACGGCTATACGGCGAGGGAGATATTTCCATCTACCTACTCGACTGCTCCAAAGAGAAGCAGTGTCTGATGGCAATCCTTATCGGCCCGAGAGATTTTAAAAAGGCGGTGAACGACTGCACGATAGGTGGGCAGAAAAACATTGCCGACCGCTACAACATAATTATAAATGAGAATGGGATAAGATTCACCACCGAGGAGTATTATTTTGCTCCTCGGAAACATAAAAGCGGCGTCCACATTGATTTTGATATTGCAAACAAATATTTAAAAGAATAACAGAGTATGAGACAGAGAGTAATTGTAACACTTGTGCTTGCGGCATTTACGGTAGTATCGGCATTGGCACAGAAGAGCGTGCTTGTGGCCTACGATGGGGGCTACTTTGTAAAAGACGGCAAAAAATGGTGCGAATATCGTCCCGCCGACCGCGCAGGCAAATGGGCCGACTATAAACAGTATAAAGAGAGCGAGGAGTTTTTCTACCTTAAAAACAAAAAATGTCGAGTGGCGGTCCCGAAGATTACAAAAGATAAAATATTTATCAAACGCGAAAAAAAGAAAGAGTGGGAGGTTGTTTATACTCCGCTCAACATTTACACACTCTGCCCCGAGGGTGGCGCCCCCTTCTACTGCTACTCGTCGAGCAAAAGCGAGGGCCACGGATATTTTGTGCGCGACAACAACAAATGGCGCGAGTATCGTCCCTTGATGAAACGCAGCCGATGGGCCGAGTTTCAGCTGAGCGACGAGAACAGCAACTATTTTATTGTCGAGAGCCAGCATAATATAGTGTATATCCCCAAAAGCAAAAAGAATAATTTTATTATAAAAAAGAGGGACAACAGCAGTTGGCAGGGAGGCTACACTACCTGCGCCATTTACGACCGCTCGGCCACCTACCAATATAATTTTTACTATCAAGAATCGCTCACTGCGAAAAGTAAGAATAATTTTAAAGTAACGGGCGAGAATGCACGTATCAGCTTCGATAATAACTGCAACATTCTAATTGCCGTAGATGGTAAATTCCATAATTTAACATACACCGCAATTGAGCTCACAGATATTGATGGAAAAGAGACAATCCTAATAACCATCGACCGGAAAAGCAACGTGCAACTAAGGAGCGACGGCTCCTGCCTTGTCAATTGCAAAAAGATTGGTAAGAAGAGAATGCTCGTGGGCAGCAATGTAGAGGAGTTTAATAGAATTTCCAATTATCTGATAACCGGAACATTTAAATTGTAATAATCAAAAAAGGTGCAGAATATTCTGCACCTTTTTTGATTATTATTTGAGCCAAGCCCCCTCATAATCTCAATTAAAATGCGGCTGACAGGCTACCCTACTCGCCATATTTATGAATGAAATTGTAAAAAAAGTAACGGCAACTATTCATTTTAAGAGTAGTTGCCGTTGTTCATTACACCTGTTTCTTGTAGGTGAGGGCGGCGAGGGTGTTGAAGATGATGGCGAAGATGCCGAGAGCTGCGTAGTTTGTCCACAGCTCGGCCACGGTTGTACCCTTCAGATAGACCGAGCGCAGAATCTCTACATAGTATCGTGGCGGCAATATGAGCGTGAA
>JAFQVS010000081.1 GCA_017407905.1 Bacteroidaceae bacterium
GCGGAAATAGTAGTGTAACATCGCGTGCGTTACGCCCGCCGCCTGCGCTATCGAGGTGGTACGGGCACCATCATAACCCCTGGTCAAGAACTCCTGCTCCGCCGCCGCAAGTATCTGTTGCTCTTTGCTTTGTTTCTCCTGATTATCCATACCTTTTAATTTTAACAAATATGTCTAACAATTTTGTTGACACAAAACTAAGAATAAATTCTCACTTCACAAAATAAATAAGAGTAAAAAATCTGATTGATTAGTAAACCGAAGAATGTAAACTAACAATAAACGATTGCAAAATGGGCATATATAGCTTATACTTCAATTGTTATTACTATCAACGTTAACTTCAACTTGCAATAAGTTTAGTTTTCACCATTACAGTCTATATGTCCAAAACGGACTAAACTTTTTTCGCAAATACAGCATAAAATATGCAGACTAAAAAAGAATTTATTGCAACCTCTCTTTTCGTCTGCTTTTATTTTTGAACCTTTGTTGCATCAGAGTTATCACATTGTAGCATAATGATGAAGAACTCAGAAATACGAACGGTCGCTATCCTAATAACCATCGACAGGAAAAGCAACGTGCAACTAAGGAGCGACGGCTCCTTAGTTGTCAATTGCAAAAAGATTGGTAAGAAGAGAATGCTCGTGGGCAGCAATGTAGAGGAGTTTAATAGAATTTCCAATTATCTGATAACCGGAACATTTAAATTGTAATAATCAAAAAAGGTGCAGAAAATTCTGCACCTTTTTTGATTATTATTTGAGCCAAGCCCCCCTCATAATCTCAATTAAAATGCGGCTGAGAGGCTACCCTACTCGCCATATTTATAATACCACCAATAGGTGTGTCCGAATTCTTTTCGTGCATAATTGTAGCGCACGAGAATGTCGGGATACTGCCGTTCGAGCTCAATCATTCGTGCAAACTCCGCACCAAGAGTTTCGAGCGAGAGCAGTGTTAAAAGACGGCTCGACGATATTTTAAAATTCTTCAAGGCGCCGGAATATTGCGTCGGGAGCGCCTCTTTCGGGCCACTGCCTTTAAGCCCGAGGCTCGTCAGATTGGCACGCAGAGTGTCGCCGCGCGCATCAAGGTCAACGTCCGAGAGGGTGGTTACATAATACATCAACGCCTCTTTATAATGTTGCGGCAGTGTATCTTTTTCGAGGTTGTAATATTTTGGCAAATTATCGACAAAGTCGGTGAGGCGCTTTTCGAGCAGTAATCCGCAGAGAAAATAGTCGGCCGCGAGGCGCGAGACGCTATCGGCCTGCACCGTGCGATAGAGGTACTCCACTGCCGTCTCGTCGGCAGTGCGCTTGAGGCCGATGGCGGCATAAACGGTGTCGGGCGATAATGGGGTGCGCTGCTGAATAGGCGGCAGCAGGCCCTCGGCACGATAATATTGCGGATAGGTAAAAAGATTGTCGCCCAGCTTCTGACACTGCGACAGATAGAATGCGCGGGCGGCGGTAAACTCGTGCGAGGCGCTGAGCGAGCGGCTCGCGACGCTCAGTGCTCCTTGAATATCGCCACTCTTATAGCGGCTGTAAGCGGTAGCCTCTTGCTTAAGGTGCTCGTCGGCGTTCGAGAGCCAACCTGTGAGGCCGAAGAAGAGTACAAACAGCATCAGATTGCGCCAAACTATTCTGTTGCCCTCCATCTTCAGATTTTTTATTTTTGCAAATAGAATCCTTTGCAGAAGGAAGGCCAACAGAGCGTATAGAAGAAAGCCTGTGAGCAGGATTATTGTCCACGATAGGTAGTTACTCTCTCCCGTGTATATTGTGCGGTCGATGTCTGTTATAAAGGCAAGCAACAGCGACGCAGGCAGATAGGCCATTGCCGTCCACTCGCGCTGGAAGCGTGCCAATTTATTCATCCACCACGACAATAACAATAGGATTGTGGTGGCTGTTGCAGCCACCACATATCCATTATAGTTTAGCTTACCTGTTGCTACCTTATCGTAGAGTGCTTCGAGCAGTGGCGATTGGTATATTGCTATGAATGTAAAGCTATAAATAGCAAATACACAGGCACACAACAGATTAACGCTGCGTTGTAGTTTCTTTTCGCCTCGTTGTTCTCTCATCATTTGTTGCTCTTACGGTTCTTTTTCAGCACAAGAGCTGTGCGGGCGGGCAGATAGAGTTGCAACCAGCCTTTTTTGCGTCGTGCGTGCAGTTTGTCGTATTGGGTAAAGTGTGTCTGGCTCTCGTCAACCAATCCGTAACCGCCGAAACGCTCATTGTCGCTGCTCATAAGGATTGAATAGTCGCCCTCGGGGACAAGCAGTCCGTAGTCGGTAAATGAGCGTGTGGGGTTGAAGTTAAAGACAAAGATAAGGTCGCGACGCGAGAAAGCAAGCACTTGGTCGCCGTCGTTGTGCCATATTTCTTTTACGGGACGCTCTTGGAAATTCTTTGCGCCACCGATAATCTTTGTCATCTCTTTGTCAAACTCGCCCAGCACAGTGTAGAAATAGTCGGGATTATCGACAAGGTTCCACTGACGACGGGCATATTTGTGGCTCCAGCCGTTGCCCTCGCGCGGGAAGTCAATCCACTCGGGATGACCAAATTCGTTGCCCATAAAGTTCAGATAACCACCGTTTATTGTGGCGAGGGTAATAAGGCGTATCATCTTGTGCAGTGCAATGCCGCGTGTTACGGTGCCTGTCTCGTCGCCGCGCTTAAAGTGCCAATACATATCGGCGTCGATAAGGCGGAAGATGATTGTCTTGTCGCCCACGAGTGCTTGGTCGTGGCTCTCGGCATAGGAGATTGTCTTTTCGTCCTTGCGGCGGTTGGTGAGCTCCCAGAATATTGATGAGGGCTTCCAATCTTCGTCGCGGCACTCTTTGATGACCTTTATCCAATAGTCGGGTACGTTCATTGCCATACGGTAGTCGAAGCCGTAGCCTCCATCCTCGATGGGTGCTGCAAGGCCGGGCATTCCCGATACCTCCTCGGCAATTGTTATTGCCTTGGGGTTCACGGTGTGAATGAGGCGGTTGGCAAGCGTCAGATAACATATTGCGTCGCCATCCTGATGGCCGTTGAAATAGTCGCCGTAGCTACAGAATGCCTCACCGAGACCGTGGCTGTAATATATCATTGATGTTACGCCGTCGAAGCGGAAGCCATCGAATTTATACTCTTCGAGCCAATATTTACAGTTCGAGAGCAGGAAATGTACTACCTGATTTTTGCCATAGTCGAAGCAAAGAGAATCCCACGCCGAGTGGATGCGACGCTCGCCCGCGTGGAAGTATTGTGCGGGGTCGCCGTCGAGCATTCCGAGGCCTTCGAGCTCGTTCTTTACGGCGTGCGAGTGTACAAGGTCCATAATCACGGCAAGGCCCATTCCGTGTGCCGTGTCGATGAGTTCTTTCAGCTCCTCGGGTGTTCCGAAGCGCGACGATGGTGCGAAGAAATTTGATACGTGGTATCCGAAACTGCCATAATAGGGGTGCTCCTGTATGGCCATAATCTGTATGCAGTTGTAGCCGTCGGCTGCTACGCGTGGCAGTATCTTCTCTTGAAATTCTTTGTAGGTACCCACTTTCTCCTCCTCTTGCGCCATTCCAATGTGGCATTCGTATATGAGCAGGGGCGATGTTTTTGGGGTGAATTTTGTGTGTTTGAATTTATACTCCTCTTCGGGACACCATACTTGTGCGCTGAAAATCTTGGTTGCGTCGTCCTGTACCACGCGGCGTGTCCAAGCGGGGATACGCTCGCCGCAGCCACCGTCCCAATAGACCTTCATCTTGTAGTGCTGTCCGTGTTGTAGTGCTTTACGGGGCATACGACGCTCCCATACGCCGCCGGGCAAGGCTTTTAGCTCGTACTCGGGACGTTCTTCCCAATTGGAGAAGTCTCCGATGAGCACTATCTTTTTTGCGTTTGGTGCCCACTCGCGGAAGCACCAGCCTGTGGATGTGCGGTGCAATCCGAAATAAAGATAACCCGATGCAAAGTCGGACAGTGTCTGGCGTCCGTTCTTTGTCAATTCTTTCTCCCTTTGCAAGAAGTAGCGGTAACGTCCGTCAATCTCCAGCGTGTAGGGTTCAAGGTAGCTGTCTCGTGCAATTAGGTTCAGCATAGGAATAAAGGTTTATGTTAATATTGTTTTGTTTTTTGTATTGTGTAGCCGTGAGGGGGGATTATATGGCTACTTTTAGTATTACTTTGCGCAGTTTGATGGGGGTTACTGCGGGTGCGTGGCCATCCTGTGGGAAGAATATTGTGAACATTCCTTTCTTTACGTTTACATAGTCGGTGGCCAACATTCCAACGGGATAGAGCGAGGCATCGCCTGCTTCGTCGTACTCGCGCTCGGGAAGCTCGTTCTTGGCAATGTAGCCCATTATTTCGTCGGCTGTCAGGGGTATCTGTATGTCGATGTATTTGCGGTGTATCTCAATGGGGGCCTCTTCTTTTGTGCGGGGGCCTACTTCCATTACGTTGGCAAATACAAGGTCGCCACACACCTCGTTGCGTCCTAAGGGGAGTGCTTCGAGGTTGGTTGTCAGGATAAACTCTATTGCTTTTGCAAAATTGGGGTTCATTGCCTCGTAGGCCTTGATGTTGTCTAATGAATCGAGTATCATTTTTCTATTTCTTTTTGGGTTAGTTTTTATTTTTTCTTTTTTTTATCTGTTTGTTTGCTCACTTGTTGTCCGAGGTTGTATTCGCACTCGCGCACGACGTTACCGGTGCTGTCTTTTACGATGAAGTGTCCGTGACGCTGCCCCTCGACGAATGTTCCTTCGTAGCGGTAGCCATTTTCATCGACTGCGACTCCGGCGCCGTGCTCGCTGCCATCTTCGTAGCCGCCGTTGTATTTAAGGCCGCTGGCGAGGCGCAACACCCCTGTCCCGTTCATTGTGTCGTTTTTCCAATCGCCCTCGTAAATATCGCCGTTGGCCCACGTATATTTTCCTCGGCCGTGGCGCAGGTCGTCTTTCCATTCGCCGACGTATATTGCGCCATTCTCGAATATCATTGTTCCGTGGCCGTGGCGACGCCCTTTCTTGAATGTACCTTTGTACGATATGCCCGAGACGCTCTTGTACTCGCCTTGTCCGTGCCACTCGCCTGCGTCGTAGCCTCCTTCGTATGTGTCGCCGCCGGCAAAGGTATATTTGCCTTGCCCGTGGCGAATGTCGTTTTTCCAATCGCCCTCATAGACGTCGCCGCCGACGAATGTGTATGTCCCGCGGCCATCGCGCAGATTGTTTTTCCACTCGCCGATGTATTTACTGTTGTCGCTCCAGATGAATGTCCCGAGGCCTTCGTGAATGTCGTTTTTCCACTCACCAACGTATGATGCTCCGTTGGCATAGAAATAGCTGCCCGAGCCCTCGCGTCTGTCCTCGACCCAGGAGCCCACATAGACGTCGCCGTTGGGATAGGTCATCTTGCCATAGCCCTGCTGATAGTCGGCCTGCCAATCGCCATCGTAGCATTTGCCATCGTTAAAATGGTAGATGCCTTTGCCGTGCTGTCGGCCGTCAAGAAAATCACCCTCGTAGGTCTCGCCATCTTGGAAGCGGTATTTTCCCTTGCCCTGCATTTTACCCTTTACGAATGTGCCCTCGTAGGTGTCGCCGTTGGGAAAGGTTATTTTGCCCTCGCCGTGCGGACGCTTGCCTTTTAGCTCGCCAATATAGGTCGAGCCGTCCTTTAGGCGTATGGAGCGCACGATATTATCTTTTTTTGTCGGTTGCGACGGGGCTTCTCCGTCTGCGACGAGTTTGTATTTAGAATCGGCCTCGACGATAATCTTTGCAAGGCCTTGTGCCGAGGGGCGCTCGTCGCTGAAGATGCCCTCATAGACGTTGCTGCCGCTGCGGAATTTCCCCTCGCCCTCGATGCGACCATCGACAAATGTTCCTTCAAAAATGTCGCTGTTTGCGAATATCAATTTACCTTTTCCGTGTGGGAGTTTGCCTTTTACCTCGCCTATGTAATATGAGCCGTCTTTTAGGCGGAGGGCCTTTTTATCGGTGTTATCGTCGTTATTTTCAGACAATTGTGTTGACGGTTGCGAGGGGCAGGCGCAATTTTGAACATCGACACGGCATTTATTATGCACCGTGCCCGAGGCTGATCCTGTAAAGAGTGAGAAAAACAGAAGTGTGTATATATTCAGTCTCATTATTATCTTTTTATTGTATGTTTATGTGTGTCGATTGGGTTGCGACACACTTTTTCACATCTGCACGCGGGGGGGGTGCAGAGTTTCTTCGCGATAGCAAAGAACAACAAACGAGCGAGATATATAAAGCAGGCGCTTTAATATTTCACAGCGAGTGCAGAGTTTCTTCGCGATAGCAAAGATAATAAGTTACCTTATAAAAGGCAAAAAAAACAAGACAAATTAAAGGCCCGAATATAATTCTTTTTAAATTATCGAGGCGTTCAGGATACACACTGCCCTATTTTTAGAGAAAAAATTTTACTATACCGAGAATCTAATTGGAGAAAAAGATTTTTCCACGGAGTTTTTGGGGACGATTAAAAATCCGTCCCACAGGAATACAAGAAACAGCCACTATACTCCCACGATAATCTGCGACATTGCCTCGGGACGCAGATACTCGCGCGCCAACGAGCGTAATTCGGGTGCAGTAACCGAGCAGACGGTGTCGAGATAGTCGTTGACAGCCTCGAACGGTTGACCCGCGAGCCACTGACTTATAAAAACCTCGGCCTTTGGAAGCACCCCCTCGTACTCGCGGCACAGCTCGCCCAGAGTATAGTTTCTGACAAGTTCAAGCTCGTCGTCCGGGATATTTTCATCCCTCAGACGCCTAAGTTCCTTGTCAACCTCAAGGAGCAGCGGCTCGACATATTCATTATCTGTCTCGGTGCTTATCATAAAGGCGTTGCGTGTACCGTATGCGTCAATCTCGGCCTCGATGTGATATGTGTATCCGTTCCTTTCGCGTATGTTGCTCATCAGACGGCTGCCGAAATATCCGCCTAAAATAACGGTCAGAAAGCGGAAGCGATGAAAATCGGGGTGCGACGCATCCATTGCCATACACCCCACTCTGATGCCACTCTGAAGCACCCCTTCGAGCTTAATTTTTCGGCTGCCGAGGATTGGTCGGGGGGCGTCCGGCTGCACAGCGGGAAGGTCCTTACAGCCCCACTCGCGGGCGAAACGGCTCTCTATTGCGGCGATGCTATTTTCGTCAACGTTACCCGAGAGGAAAAAGGCCATCGTTGCCGAGCCATAGACACTCTTGTGATACCGTAGCAACGCCTCGCGCTCTATTGCATCGTAATCTTCGGCTGCGACAATATGCCCCAGCGGGTGCCCCTCGCCCCAGAGCGATTGCTCGAAATAACGCTGCGCGACAACATCTACCTTGCGGCTGTTTATGTGATAGAACGCCTTGTTATTGGCCTTTATTGTCTCTAAATTATTCTGCGGGAATGTGGGACGCTTGAGCATCGACTCCAGCACATCGAGCATCGGGCACAGATGGCGCCCAAGCGTGTAGAGGGTTATTCTGTTGCAATTTTGCAGAGAGTACATCTCAATCCACGCTCCATAATAGTCGAGCATACGCGATATTTCCTCGGCGCTGTAATCGGCTGTTCCCTCGCGCAACATTCTGTTTGTAAAGAGCGCCTGCAAGGGCTGCGACTGCACGCCGTATCCGCCGCTTATCAGAATGTCGATGCGCAGAACATCCTCGCGCCCTCCTTTTATCACAAAGAGGGGCACCCCGTTTGATAATACTGTTTTTTGCGGCATTGTCAAACAGGGTTTTTCCATCGGTTTTATCAGCGGCGGACGAGGCATAATTTAATCGTTCCAATCGAGGCCTATTGATGCGGCAAACTCTTTGGCACGCTCAAGGTCCTCGGGGGTGTCGATGCCCACTGTCTCAATATCTGTTTTTCCCACGCGTATGCGATAGCCATTTTCGAGCCAGCGCAGCTGTTCGAGCGACTCGGCCTTTTCGAGCGTGGTCTGCGGGAGGGTTGTTATACGCTCAAGAACCTCGGTGCGATAGGCGTATATTCCAAGATGCTTGTAGAATGTCTCCTTATCGAGCCACTGCGACTTTTCGACGCCGCGCAGATAGGGAATGACCGAGCGGCTGAAGTACATTGCAAAGCCGTTAATGTCCATCACAACTTTTGGCGAATTGGGACATTCGAGACGCTCGATGCCGTCGCTCTTCTCGAAGGGTTTTACAAGCGTTGCAATGTCTGTCTGGGGTGAATCGAAGCAGGCCATAAGCGCCTCGACCTGCTTGCGCTGGATGAAAGGCTCGTCGCCCTGTATATTTACAATTACGTCGCAATCGAGATTGAGGTTGCGATAGGCGTCGAGGCAGCGCTCGGTGCCGTTCTTGCACTCCTCGGAGGTCATTACAACATTTCCGCCGAAGCCTCTTACGCACTCGGCTATACGCTCGTCGTCGGTTGCCACATAAAGAGTATCGAAACAATCCTGCACCTGCTCATAGACGCGCTGTATCACGGTTTTTCCGCCGAGCATAGCCAAAGGCTTTCCGGGGAAGCGTGTCGATGCGTATCGAGCCGGGATAATTCCTGCAAATTTCATAGTATTATGTTTTATTTTGAATAATATTTTCAGTGGTATTATTGGAAGAGGTCGTCGAAGCCACCCGCCGAGGTCGAGGGAGCGGGCGCCTGAACATCCTCTCTTCGGAGCATTATTGTGTCGCCCTCCTCGGTCATTGTGAAAATCTGTCCCAAGCAGGGGTCCCATCCTTTGGGAATGTCGAAGCGCTCCTCTTGCGAGTAAGGCAGTGTCTTGTCGGCATATACCTTATTCATATATATTCCCCAGATGGGCAGCGCCATTGATGCTCCCTGTCCGTCGCTCATACGGTCGAAGTGAATGTCGCGCTCCTCGCCGCCTACCCAGCAGCCTGTTACCAGCGACGGGGTGAATCCCATAAACCAACCGTCGGAGTTATTCTGTGTGGTACCTGTTTTTCCGCCAATGTCGGCTGTTAATTTGTATATTCGGCGCAGACGTCCGCCGGTACCCTCGTTGATTACTGCGCGCAACATCTCAATCATTCTGTACGAGCTCTCCTCACTTATTACCTCGTTCTTTTGCGCCGTAAATGTCGCAACGGTGTTACCCACGTTATCCTCGATGCGTGTAACCAGCAGAGGCGCGGTGCGTATGCCCTTACCCACAAAGGCAGTGTAGGCGCTCACCATTTCGCCCACCGAGGCGTCGCACACTCCCAAGCACAGCGAGGGGGTCGGTTCAATCTCTTTGTTGCGCAGTCCATATTGGTGCAACAGTTTTTTGAACGAATAGGGATTGAGCTTGCTCATTATATAGGCAGAAATCCAATTGTTCGAGTTTGCAAGGCCCCAACGCAGCGTTACAACCTCGCCGTAGCGTGCTTTTGAGGTGTTTTTGGGGCTCCATATTTTCCCGTCCTCGGTGAGCAGTGTCTGCTCGACGTTGCGTGTCTCGTCGCAGGGTGTAAAGCCATTTTCCATTGCCAACGAGTATAGATAGGGCTTTATGGTCGAACCTACCTGACGCCGACCGGTAAATGCCATATCATATTTGAAATTGTAGTAGTTGGTGCCGCCAACGTAGGCCTTAACCTCGCCCGTGTGGGGGTCCATCGACACAACGCCCGTTCTGAGGAAATATTTGTAGTATTTGAGCGAATCCATCGGGGTCATCACTGTGTCTATTGTGCCATTGTAGCTGAAGACCTGCATACTCTCCTTTGTGTTAAAGGCTGTGCGAATCTCCTCGTCGGTGGCGCCGTTCTTTTTCATTATTCGGTAGCGGTCGCTCTGACGCATTGCGCGCTCCATAATCTTGTTAACCTCTTCGACGGTGAGTTCGTCGGTAAAGGGGGCGGTCTTTTGTCCCTTTTTGGCCTTGAAGAATCGCGGTTGCAGATAGTCGGCAACGTGCTCTTTGACGGCCTCTTCGAGGTACTGCTGCATACGCGAGTCGATTGTTGTGTATATTTTCAGTCCGTCGGTGTAGAGGTTGTAGTTTGTGCCGTCGGACTTTTTATTCTTGTTGCACCAGCCAAAGAGCGGATTGGTCTCCCAATCGAGCGAGTCCTCGTAGAATTTCTGCATTTCCCATCCGCGATAGTTCTTTTTGTCGGGTTTTTTGGCTGTCATCATTAGGCGCAGATACTCGCGGAAATAGGGTGCGGGCCCTGCTTTATGGTCGGACGAGTGGAAATTGAGTTTCAGCTCGGTCTGTCTGAGGCTGTCGGCCTCGGCCTCGGTGATGTAGCCGGCCTTTGCCATCTGTCCAAAGACTACGTTACGACGCATTTTGGTCTTTTCGGGACGGCGACGGGGGTTGTATAATGAGGAGTTTTTGCACATTCCCACGAGCATTGCAGCCTCTTGCACATTGAGGTCTTTGGGCAATTTTCCGAAATAAATTTGTGCGGCACTGCGTATTCCCACTGCGTTGTATCCAAAATCGTATTTATTCAGATACATTGTTATAATCTCCTCTTTTGTGTAGCGACGTTCGAGTTGTACGGCAATGACCCACTCGATGGGCTTTTGCATCATACGCTCCATTTCGTCCTCGGCCGTTACCTGTGTGTAAAGCAATTTTGCAAGCTGCTGGGTGATTGTACTGCCGCCGCCGGCACTCTCCTGACGCAAAATACCGCGCTTGATGATTGCACGCAAAAGGGCTCGCGCATCAATTCCCGAGTGCTCAGTGAAGCGTACATCCTCGGTGGCGATAAGCGCTTTTATCAGATTGGGCGAAATTTCCTCATACTCGACAAGGGTGCGATTCTCCTTGCTGTACGACCACGTGCCCATCACCTTTCCGTCGGCCGAGAGCACCTGCGCCGCATATTTATACGAAGGATTCTCGAGCTCGGACATATCGGGCATATAACCTATCCACCCCTTCGCAATGGCAAAGAAAGTAAGAATCACGGCTAAAATTCCGCCTAAGAGCAGCACCCACAGTGCTATCAATATTTTTTTCAACATAATAATTGTCGCGAATTATCTATTATAAATTTGCACCGTGTATGTTTAAGCATCGGCGCAGTTACAGCAATTTACAATGCAAAGTTAATAATAAAAATCCAATTATAATAATGCCCACCGACTAAAAACCTCTAACGATAAATAAAACTTATGCAGCGGCAACAGCGAGCCTCGCAGCCACAGACCCAACGGGGACAAAAAAAATGACTCACCGATGCAAATAAGCCCGTTTATTCGCTCAACATTTAGATATTTTATATACCTTTACGGGAAAATATTCTGTTACACAATGTAAACCACTCAATATGGAAAAGAGAAGTTTAGTATCAATCAACGACTTGTCGCGCGAGAAGATTCTTCAATTGCTTCAAATGGCCGAGAAATTCGAGGAGAATCCCAATCGCGATATTCTCGCAGGTAAGGTCATCGGTTCGCTGTTTTTCGAGCCCTCGACCCGCACACGCCTCAGTTTCGAGACAGCAGCAATGCGTTTGGGCGCCCGTGTTATTGGATTCAGCGATGCAGCCACAAGCTCGGCAAGCAAGGGCGAGACACTAAAGGACACAATTATGATGGTGTCCAATTATGCCGACCTTATAGTAATGCGCCACCGCCTTGAGGGTGCCGCCCGATACGCAAGCGAAATTTCGCCCGTACCCGTGATAAATGCAGGCGACGGTGCCAATCAGCACCCCTCGCAGACAATGCTCGACCTCTACTCCATTCTAAAGACACAGGGCACGCTCGAAAATCTGCACATACATCTTGTGGGCGACCTAAAATATGGCCGCACTGTTCACTCGCTTCTGCACGCAATGCGACATTTTAAGCCCACATTCCATTTTATAGCACCGCAGGAGCTTCAGATGCCCGAGGAGTATCGCCTCTTCTGTCGCGAGAACAATATCCCCTTCACCGAAACCACCGAGTTTAACGAAGAGGTAATTGCAAGCGCCGACATTATATATATGACACGCGTACAACGCGAGCGCTTCAGCGACCTTATGGAGTACGAAAAAGTAAAGAACTGCTACCGTCTGACAAACGCAATGCTCGCCGAGAGCAAAGAGAATCTGCGCATCCTGCACCCCCTGCCCCGCGTAACAGAAATTGCCTACGACGTTGACGACAACCCCAAGGCCTACTATTTCAGGCAGGCACAGAACGGCCTCTATGTGCGCGAGGCACTCATTTGTGATGTATTAGGAATTAACATCTAAAAAGCAGTAACAATGAAAGACAATAAGACAGCAATGCAGGTAACGGCACTGTGCAACGGAACAGTAATCGACCACATTCCGGCCGACAAGCTATTCGCCGTAGTAAGCCTGTTGAATATACCCGAGATGAAGAGCAACGTAACAATCGGCTACAACCTCAACAGCAAAAAATTGGGCAAGAAAGGCCTCATAAAAGTGGCCGACAAATTCTTTACCGACGACGAGGTGAACCGAATCTCCTTAGTTGCCCCCAACGTAGTACTGAACATTATACACGACTACAAGGTTGTAGAGAAGCGCGAGGTTCGTATGCCCGACAATCTGTGCAACATTGTCAAATGCAGTAACCCCAACTGCATCACCAACAACGAGCCGATGCCCACACTTTTCCATCTTGTCAATCGTAGCGAGGGCACCCTCAAATGCCACTACTGCGAAAAAGAGAAGAACGTAAAAGATATAGAATTACTATAATTATAAGGATGAAACTAAATTGGAAGCCGGGGACAATGATATACCCCCTGCCTGCCGTGCTCATAAGCTGTGGCGACAGCCCCGAAAATTATAATATGCTCACCGTGTCGTGGGTGGGAACAGTGTGCACCAACCCCGCAATGTGCTACATTTCGGTACGCCCCGAGCGCCACTCGTACCCCATAATACGTCAGACGGGCGAGTTTGTCATAAACCTCACAACAGCCGCAATGGCACGCGCCACCGATTGGTGCGGAGTGCGCTCGGGCAAGGACTACGACAAGGCCAAAGAGACGGGGCTCACCTACGGCCCATCGACCGTAATAAAAGCCCCTGTAATAGTAGAGTCGCCCCTAAGCATAGAGTGTCGCGTAAAACAGATAATCCCATTAGGCTCGCACGATATGTTCTTGGCCGAGGTTGTCAACGTACAGGCCGACGATAGCCTGCTCAACGCCGAGACGGGCGAGTGGGACCTGTCGGCGGCCGACCCTCTGGTCTATACTCACGGAAAATATTTCCATCTGGGCGAGTTTATCGGAAAATTCGGTTGGAGCGTAAAAAAGGAGACTAAAAAGAGATAATTATGCTTGCACGTCATATAACAATCACGATAGCGGTTCTTCTGCTTGCGCTAACGGTCGGAGCACAGGAGAAGAGCGATAAGGTGCGCGTCAACGGCGGACTGAAAGTGGGATTCCACGCAGCCACCTACAACAGCACCAATTTCAAGATTGACGGTTACGAATATGACGACCGCGTGATACAGAGCAACAAGATAGGTTACTCGGTGAGCCCTTTTGTACGAATAAGCAAAAAGAAATTTTACTTGCAGACCGAGGGCACGCTCAGCCTTACGCGCCACAATTTCGAGTTTAAAGAGATTCAGCCGGCGGGTGCCACCACCCCCGACGATGCCCCGAGGCCACAATACAAGCTCACCACATATTGTATTCAGGTGCCTCTGCTCGTGGGATACGAGTTTGTCAGCAGCGACCCCTACGGGATGAGTGTCTTTACCGGCCCGAAGGCAAAATTTGTCTTTACGGCACACGACAAGCAGGAGTTTCAGCATTTTAAGCACGCTCACCTCGAAGAGCAGCTTCAGCCGATTGTCTATTTTTGGGAGATTGGATTGGGAGTAAAAATCTCGAATTTCTGTTTCGATTTTATCTACGACTTTGGACTGACAAAAAACTCCGATGGCATAATATCGAAAAAGAGCGGCGAAAAATTCCATTCGCGTCGCAGCGACAATATTCTGAGTTTCTCGGTGGGATTTATTTTCTAAAAAGAGACCCCCGGCAAGAAGATTCAACCCTTACTGAATAAAACAAATCGAGTGTATCCTTTATTTTATATGGATACACTCGATTTTCATTCGTCCCAAGCTGTACGCTTTTTAATAAGCAAACAGAGGATACTCGGCCATTGTCTCGTTGACGCTGCGGCGAACGGCTGCAATGACCTTCTCGTCCTCGGGAGCATTGAGCACCGTCTCAATCATCTCGGCAATAAAGGGCATAAGCGTCTCTTTTACGCCGCGAGTGGTGATTGCGGGGGTACCCAGACGAATACCCGATGTCTGGAATGCGCTGCGCGAGTCAAAAGGCACCATATTCTTGTTGGCTGTAATATCGGCGGCAACAAGGGCCTTCTCGGCCACCTTACCGGTGAGGTCGGGATATTTGCTGCGCAGGTCAACAAGCATAGAGTGATTATCCGTTCCGCCCGAGACGATGCCGAATCCACGGCTCATAAGCTCGGTGGCAAGAGTAGCGGCGTTCAGTTTAACCTGCGCCTGATACTCCTTAAACTCGGGCTGGAGAGCCTCGCCGAAGGCAACAGCCTTAGCGGCAATGACGTGTTCGAGGGGGCCGCCCTGAATACCGGGGAACACAGCGCTGTCGAGCAGGGCCGACATCATCTTAATCTCGCCTTTGGGAGTGGTCTTTCCCCACGGATTGGGAAAATCTTTACCCATAAGGATAATACCGCCGCGAGGGCCGCGCAGTGTCTTATGTGTGGTAGATGTTACAATGTGAGCATATTTCAAGGGGTTGTCGAGCAGGCCTGCGGCGATGAGACCGGCGGGGTGTGCCATATCAACCATAAGCAGCGCACCCACACTGTCGGCAATTTCGCGCATACGCTTGTAGTCCCACTCGCGCGAGTAGGCCGAACCACCGCCGATAATCAGCTTGGGCTGCTCGCGGTGGGCAATCTCCTCCATCTGGTCGTAATCGACGCGGCCGGTCTCGGGATTCAGATTGTACTCGACGGGAGTATAAATAAGACCCGATGTATTCACTGCCGAGCCGTGCGAAAGGTGTCCGCCGTGCGCCAGATTAAGACCCATAAACTTATCGCCGGGGTTAAGTACAGCAAGGAACACTGCGGCATTGGCCTGTGCACCCGAGTGAGGCTGAACATTTACCCACTCGGCACCATAAAGTTCTTTGAGGCGTGTGCGAGCAAGCTCCTCGACCATATCAACAACCTCGCAACCGCCATAATAGCGTTTGCCGGGATAGCCCTCGGCATATTTATTTGTGAGGAACGAGCCCATAGCCTGCATTACCTCGTTGCTTACAAAATTCTCGGACGCGATGAGCTCAATGCCCTTGAGCTGACGACGCTGCTCCATCTCAATCAACTGAAAAACAGAATTGTCTCTTTTCATAGTATTATTTAATTATTTACTTTTTTACACTATAATACAGCATTTTTGCTAAAGAATTGCAAAGATAGTACTTTTTACTCTAATTATTATCAAATAAGACCATAAAAGGAGAACAAAATTTTATTTGTCCTCCTTTTATGGCTTATTAACTACTTAAATTATTATATATTGACTATTTTTCTTAAATTATATGGCCCTACGCGTTAACTCGGTGCCCGGCTTGCGAATGCCTGAGAATAAGAAAATTCAGTCTGCTAATCGGCTCCGACATTGAAGCGATAGATTGCCGAGAGCATCAGATAACTGTGGAACGTCTCTGTGCGGCTGAAATTTCTTGAGGTGGCCGATAAGTAGCTCCACTCCGATGTTCGCTGATGCAGAATATCAACCGCCTCTAATTGCAGAGTAAGAGCCTTGCTCTTGAGCAGCGACTGCGACACTGTTGCGTTCCACAACCACTGACTGTGATTAAGAATCTCGGAGTCGTACCCCGCGCGGTCAAAAAGTCCGAAGCCGGTGTTTATCCTCAGCCCGAAGGGAAACTCGACCTGTGGCTGAAAATTAAACTCGAACACCCTACCCGACTGATTGCGTGCCTTGTCGTGCCTGTAACGCGTAATCTCACTGCTGTACGACGAGGTTAGGCTCACGCTCCACATATCCTTGCGCCATTTTAGCGACATTGATGCCCGAGGGGTATAGTTATTAACCACCGATAGCCCGAGCTCGTCGCCCATCGAGCCCACGAAGCTCTTGCGGTGCCAATGGTTCAGATTCGCCGTAAGCCTCAGTGTCCAATGGCGGGCAGTATCGAGCGGCTGCTCGGTTGTGAGCATCACGAAGGTATGATAATTGCCATTTACATTCTCTGTTGTAATCATCTGCTTGCCCGTAACCTCATCAATCTGTGTAATTGAGGTGGGAATATTATTATACCAACTAAAATATCCGTACATACTATAATTGTCGCCGCGTTTTTCGTTGAACCAATTTCCCTGCATATTTATAAAGTTGTTCCACTCGTTCTTAAGATTGGGGTTATTTACCGAGACGACCATCTCATTTGATGTATCGGTGAGTGGCAGAAGGCTCACGAGCGAGGGGCGGCTTGTCGAGCCGTAATAATAGATATTAAGCTCGCCATTTTTTATCGGACGCAGCGTAAGGTTGGCGTTTATGCCCCAATCAATATATTTGCGCTCGGGAGAGTAGCGGTTGTTATCGCGGCTGTAATACAGATGCTCGTTTTTGTGCTCGGCGTTAGCGCCTATATGCGCCTCGACCTTCTCCCATCGTCCCGAGAGCGATGCGCCTATTGTGTGCCTGTTGCTAATCTCCACCGCATTATGGGAGTTTGCAATGTCGAGCACGGCACGCAGCGAGTCGGCTGTCGAGGGGTGCACTCCCGGTGGCAGAAGCGGCGAGTTGTACCCCGCGTATCGGTCGAGGCAATAGATGCTGTTGGCGTCGCTTTTTCTATCGTGGGCGTATGCGTAATTTAAATGATATTGTAGTTCTTTGGTCAGTCGGCCCGAAAATCTTGCCGAGGCGTCGTACGAGCTGTTATCATTGGGGGACGGATTGTATCGACGCATCAGATAATCGGCCTTTGGAGCATCGGGACTGAAATAACGATAATAAGCAAGATTGTCGTTGCCGCTACGGCCCGAATTTATCCTAAAGGCTGCGTTCAACGAGAGTGAGTTACCCGAATTTCCGAAACGGTGTGTGTAGCCCACCCGTGCGTCGGCGCTTATCGAGCGCGAGTAGTCCGCGCTGACATCGTCGGTGGAGTTTACACCCTGTGCCCTAAGCGTGCTGTCTATCTCACTGCCTATGAGCCCCAGATGAGCGTCGTCCATAAACTGCGCACTGCTATAGAGCGAGCCTTTTGAATTGTAACTGTTATTATTGTCGTCGTAACGATAATTTAGGTTTAAATTTATGCGGTTCAGCGTGTCGATGTTCCACACAAGCGAGCCGTTGGCACTGATGCCTCGTTCGCGTCCGTTGTTTATGCTTGCATTGTAGCCAAAATGCGAGCCTTGCGTGAGGAACGTCTCGCTGCTTGATATTGTGCTGTGGTTGCTGTTGTCGTGCGTGGCCGTTACGTTCAGATGGGTTTTTATGTACCCTTTCTCGTTGTTCTTCAGTCCATTGTCCCACGAAAGAACCGTTCCCGCCTTACGATAGGTGTAAAAGCCGTTGCCGACGCCCCAATGGTACCAATTGCCATTCTCGTCAACCTGTTCATTTTGGCTGATGTTATTGGCCTGTGCAAATACCGCCGCACGATACTTATCGCTGAAATTCAGTGCGAAAATTTTTCCTATATAACGCTCTTTTGTTCCGCCACCCACGTTGGCGTTGACGTTCCACGAGCTCATATACTCCTTTTTTATTTTAAGGTCGATGACGGTGGCTTTTTCGGTGTCGTGCGTGCCCGAAAAGTCGCTATCCTCGTCGCTCTTTTTATATATCTGTACATTATCGACAGCCTCGGTTGTCATATTGGCCAATGCCGTGTTTACGTCGCCAAAGAAGGGCTTTCCGTTTACCAATATATTATCGACTTTTTTCCCTTGAAAGGTAAGATTGCCGTCGCTGTCCATCGAGAGGCCGGGCAACTGCTTGATGAGTGCCGCCACCGATGCTCCCTCGGGCACGCGGTAGGCTGCGCTGTTATAGACAAATGTATCGGCCTTTATGGTTAATTCGTTGGCAATGCCGGTTACAAGCGCCTCGCCAAGCATTTTGCTGTCGGGAGCGAGTTTTATTTTTCCCATTCGCTGTTTGGGGCTCTTTTTTGTGAGTTCGAAACTCTTTGTCAGAGTTTTATATCCTATATACGAGATTGTGAGGCTGTATTTTCCGGGGGTTTTTAGGGCGATGGAGAAATTTCCATCCTCGTCGGTGCCCGAGACTGCTATTTGCGTCGTATCATTCTGCATTATCCGCAGACGGGCAAAGGGAAGCGTCTCTTTATTGTTCTCGGCATCAACCACCCTACCCGAGATTGCATAATTCTGCGCTGCGAGCGTCGCAGACAGAAACAGGAGCAGAATATAAATAGTGTATCTTTTCATCTTCTTTAAGAAGTTGTTTTTTTACTACTTTTTTCAAATGTACAAAGTATTTTTTATAAACGTCAGTATCTGACAATTATTTTTACATTTTGGCATTATCTTACCAATCGAGGAGTATTCGTTTGTAAAAGTCGTTCCAATTGAGTTTATCTGTCGATAGTTCCGGCGGTGTGAATTTTATTGAGAAAAAAGTCTCGCTGCTCATCAGATGGGGAGTAAGTACATCAAGCGAGCCGAGGCCATCTGACGACCAAAATATTCTTTGTGGTGCACGAGGCCCCACCATTGTTCCCTGCGCCTGAATGTGGAAAAGGTCGAACGGGCTCTGTTTACTGCCGTGTAGCGCCTGAGGGGTGTGGTAGCGATAATCTCGACGGCCACTATACGATTGTCCGTAGTGTGGCAGCGGCTCGTCTGTGCCGGCGGACGATTCGTCGGTATTATGCTCGACCGAGGCAATGGCACTATCAGGCCCGACTGTGTCGTCCCACATAAAAGGAACAGCCACGAAGAGGGCAAAAATTATCACGGCGGCAACCGAGATATAAGCCGACCAACTATTTATCTTGCGCAATTTACCGCTTCGACGCATAGTGCGGCTTTTACGCCTCCAGCGTGCAAAATTGCTCCACTCGGCCTCGACGTCGGGCAGCGGAGAGTGGTCAACGGCATTTACAGCCTCAATATCACTGAGCAACGAATAGAGCTCTTGCGTCTCCTCGCTGTTCATTATGGCATCGAGCTGCTCGTCGTCGAAACTCTCGGGGCTCTCTACTGCTTGCAACAGACGCTCTATATTACTATTTTTCTCTTTATTATCCATAGTCATCAATTTTCGCAGTTTGTGATATAACTTTTAAGTTTAAGCATCAACGACGCAAAATGACGCCTTGCGGTGGCGTAACTGCATCCGAGTATTTCGGCGGCCTCTTTTAGTGTTCTTTTCTCGAATATTACAAGGTGTATAAGGGCCTGTTCTTCTTTGTCGAGGGTAGATATATAAAGACGCAATAACTCGATGCGCTTTTCGTAGCGAATATCGCTTAAACTATTTATCTCGGTGTCCGATATTATTCGTTTTTTGAATCGTTCGTGCACTTCGAGATGCCTTAAGCGGCTGATGCAGGCGTTGCGCAGTATCTGTCTTGCGAGCGCATCGGGATTATCGGTTGTTTCCCACATCTGCCACAGGCGCTTGAAGGTCTCGGCGACAATGTCGCGGCTCTCTTCTTTGTCGTGCAGGATGCTCAGGGCTAAACGATACAGTGTTATATAATTTGTTTTATAAAACTCTTCAAAATTCATTACTCAGCTGCTACAAATGCTCTATTGTTTTGACGTGTTACATATATAAGACGTAAATAATGGCAAAAGTGAACAAAAAAAAACAAAAAATCTTCAGAAAAATTTTTCTGAAGATTTTTTGTCTATCGTCAAGAGTAATTTTCTTATGAGTACATAAAGCGACGGATGCTCTGCTTGGGGGTTTTTTCAAAGGGCTCATCGCGCATCTCGCTTGTGGCAATCTGACTGTATGCGGGAAGTTCTTTGTTCAGTGCCTGAATACTCTCGGCGACAATCTTATTTACCTCCTCGGTACTCAGATTATCTTTCTTGCCTGTCTCGTAGTCGGCTACAACAAGTGCGACGAGGGCATTCTTACGACCAACAACCAACGATTCGAGAACGTAGGGAAGGTTGTTTATCTTATCCTCAATCTCCTCGGGGTAGATATTTTGTCCGCTGGCCGAGAGAATCATATTCTTGCAACGACCCTTGATAAAGATATTGCCTTTTTTGTCGATAATACCCATATCTCCGGTCTTTAGCCAACCGTCTCTTGTAAATGTTGCCTTTGTGGCCTCCTCGTTTCTGTAATACCCGAGCATCACAGCGTCGCCCTTACACTGAATCTCGCCCAGAATGCGACGGGGGTCTTTCGAGTCGATGCGCACCTCAAGAGGCTCGGCTCTGCGTCCGCAAGAGTATTTCTCGAATTTCGAGCGGTCGCAATACGAGATTAGCGGGCCGCACTCGGTCATTCCGTAACCTACACAGTAGGGGAAATTCATCTTCTTCATAAGGTCTTCGACCTCGCGATTAAGCGCTGCTCCGCCAATAATAACACCTGTTGTAAGACCGCCGCCAAAGGCTGCCACCAGCTTCTTGCGGATGGTGTTGAGGATAATTTTGTTCACGCCGGGGATTGCCATAAGCACTCGCATATGAGGCTTGCGCAGTGTGGGGAATACCTTTGACTTGAAGATTTTCTCGACAACAAGGGGCACGGTGAGGAACATAAAGGGCTTAACGGCGGCCAATCCTCCCAAAAGACGTGCGGGGACGGGCTTTCCGTTAAGGATTGTTATGTGGCATCCGCCCGAGAGGGGGAAGAGAAAATCGAATGTCTGTCCGAACATATGGGCCATAGGAAGAACCGAGAATATTGTGTTACCCCCGCACATAGGAATCTCGCGGCGGGCAAACTCGAGGTTGGCCGAGAGGCTGCGTGCCGGAAGCACCACTCCCTTCGAGGTTGCACTTGTGGTACCCGATGTAAAACTGATTACGGCAACGGGCTCCATTTCGGTCTTTGAGTAATCGACTGCCTCGGGCTTTACTCCCTCGGGGAATTTTGCCGCGAGCTTTGCGTCGAGGTCGGCTGCTGCCTCTTCATATTTTTTATCCGATGCGTTGAACAATGAAATATCCTTTACATTAACCGTGCAGGTAAAGCCGTCTATTGCATTCAAGGCATCGAGCAACGATTTATCGGCTTTCAAAAGGTCGAATGCCACATTGTCGCATATCATCATACGGCACTCCGAGAAAGTGCTCAACTCTACCACGGCGCTCGCAAGAAAATCGGGCAGGAAAGGCACAACTACTGCATCGTATGCCACTACCGCAAGATAGGCAATGCCCCACTCGGCCGAGTTACGTGCATACAAGGCTACTTTATCTCCTTTTTTCAGTCCGCAAGCATCGAACAGTATGTGGTATTTCTCAATGCCTTCGGCTACCTGACCATAGGTATATGTCTCGCCACCAAAATTGCTGAAAGCGGGTCTGTCCCAATGCTTCTTAATGGACTTATCCAGATAGGTTAAATAGTGCTGCATAGTATCAATATTTAATGTTGTTTATATTCTGTTTCGTATTAGTTGCTTACTTTCCACAATAAGCCAATATATTTTTGCAAATATCTTTAATTATTTTGTTTTTAGGAATATTTAAGCCGTAAATTAACACTATTTTCGTTCCTTTTTGAACAATATAGGGTTATTTTATTACTTCTGTTAACAATATTTTACAAAAATACTTAAAAAAATGATTCCCTTTACAGACAATCAAAAAACCGTAAAGGGAATCGGGGTCTAACAATCTACAATCAAATTTTAAAGTTATTTAAAATTTATTTCGCGTTTGTTTAAGAATTGTTTTTGAGCAGATTTTACTACAAGCAGTCTTTCTTTAAATTCAACGTGGAGTAAAAAAATGAGAAAAACAGACTAAAACAACCGAAACAAAACTTTCACTGCTATGATATATCTTTTTATAAGAAATTTAAAATGTTTCTTAGAAGCTGTTTAAATTTATATCGCCAAGTTTTTATAGGGCAAAAATCGGATGCTTACTTCTTTTTTAAGGGCGCATAGCGGGCTATGTAACTGCAAAAAAGATGAAAACAGACATTTTTGAATATAAAAAACGGCGAAACAAACAAAACTCGCTTCTATAAGATTTTTTTTTTTTAGAAATTTAAACAGTTTCTTATTTATACATAAATCTTTTTATGCTTAATTTGGGTGTCTTTTCAAAGGGTTCTTTCATTATTTCGCAGGCTGTAATTTTGCTGTACGAGGGTAGCTTGCTGTTGAGCGAGAGCACATTTTTCTCTATCTCTTTTTTTAGCTCGTCGGTGCTTATATTGGCTTCGGCTGCGGCGTCGTTGTTGGGCACCACAAGCGCCACAATGCCGTGCTTACGCCCCACTATTAGAGACTCTTGAACGTAGGGCAGCTGATTTACAAGCTCTTCAATTTCCTCGGGGTAGATATTCTGTCCGTTGGCGGTGAGAATCATATTCTTGCAACGTCCGCGGATGACGACATTCTCTTTCTTGTCCATTGTACCCATATCTCCTGTTCGGAACCATCCGTCGGGGGTAAAAGCGGCCTTTGTTGCTGCTTCGTTCTTATAGTAACCGGTTGTTACGGCGTCGCCCTTGAGCAGTATCTCGCCGGGAACCTCGGCGGGATTCTCCGAGTCGATGCGTACGTCAACCGACGGATGGGCAACGGCTCCGCAAGTGTGGGGGATAAAATCCTGCCAGCGTGTATATGTTACAAGCGGGGCACACTCGGTCATTCCGTAGCCTACGACGTAGGGGAATTTTATCTTCTGCATCACACTCTCGACCTCTTTGTTTATGGCTGCACCGCCAATGAGCAATCCTCCCTGCTCGATGTTTCCTCCAAAGACGTCGAGCAATTTTGCGCGCACCTTATTTAATATAAGGCTGCGCACTCCGGGAATTGCGAGTATTATGCGCATCGAGGTTGTATCGAGCATCGGCATTACTTTCAGGCGGAAGATTTTCTCGACCAACAGGGGCACGGTAAGGAACATAAAGGGCTTAACCTCGGAGAGGGCTTTCAAAAGGCGTGCGGGAACGGGTTTTTCGGTGTAGATGTATATGTGGCAACCTTTCGAGAATGGGAAGATAAAGTCGAATGCCTGTCCGAATATATGCGCCAGAGGCAATATCGACAATATTGTGTATCCTTGACGGGCGTACATATGCGAGCGGGCATATTCGAGATTGGCCGATATTGCGCGCGCGGGCAGTATCACGCCTTTGGGCGAGCTGCTTGTTCCCGAGGTGTAGCTTATTATCGAGACTGCATCCAAATTATTTTTTGAGTAATCTATGTGCTTGGGCGCAACGCCATTGGGGTAACGTGTCTTGAAGGCCTTGTCAGCAAGCTCTATAATATCGGCTATTGTGCCTTTGCACTCGGCAAAGGGTTCTATTCTTGCAATGTTTACAATTCCGCGGAAATTTTCTATTTCGTCGAATTGGGGAAGTACTTTGTCGCGCTTTAATCCATTGAGGATTGGAGTGTCCGACAGCAACATACGGCTGTCCGAGAGTTTTGTGAGGTCTAACACATTTTGGGGCAGAAAATCGGGCAACAAAGGCACTGCTACGGCGTCGTATGTTACGATGGCAAAATAGGCCACACACCACTCGGCCGAGTTGCGCGCGCAGAGAGCTATCTTCTCGCCTTTGGCAATGCCGCATTTCTCGAACAGGATGTGATACCTCTCGATGTATGATGCTACGTCGCCGTAGGTCAGAGTGTTTGCGCCGTAGTTTGTAAGAGCCGGCGCTGTCCAATTTTCTATAATGGACTCACTTATGTACGATAAAAAGTGCTTCATCTGCTTTTGGAATCTTTCCTAAGGTTTTTTATTGATACATAAATCTTTTTATACTCAGTTTGGGAGTTTTCTCGAAGGGCTCGTCGCGCAGCTCACACTTTGCGATGCGGCTGTACAATGGCAATTGCTCGTTGATTGCGAAAATAGCCTCTTCTATCTGCTTCTTAAGCTCTTCACCGGCAAGTGCTTGCTCTTTTGCTGCATCCTTATTAACAACGACAAGGGCCACAAGGCCGTGCTTACGTCCTACAATCAATGCCTCTTGAACCAATGGCAGGCTGTTGATAATCTCCTCAATCTCCTCGGGGTAGATATTCTGTCCGTTGGCGGTGAGAATCATATTTTTGCAGCGTCCGCGGATAATTACATACTCGCCGGCGTCCATTGTGCCCATATCTCCTGTCTTGAACCAGCCATCCTCGGTAAAGGCAGCCTTTGTAGCCTCGGGATTTTTGTAGTATCCGGCTGTTACGTGCGTGCCACGCACTTGAATCTCGCCGGGAATCTCGGCGGGGCTCGACGAGTCGATGCGCACCTCAATGTCGGGGCGGATGATTCCTGCATTATTTTTAAGCGCAGGGTGGTTCCAACCTTTATAGCTTATGAGCGGGCCACACTCGGTCATTCCATAGCCTACGGCATAAGGGATTTTCACGCGGCGCATAATATCGTCAACATCTTTGCTTATCGCTGCGCCACCAATAAAGAATCCCGAAATGTGCAGATTGCCACCAAAAGCATCGAGCACTGTCTTTCTAATTTTTTTATAAATAAGGTTGCGCACACCCGGAATTGCTGTCAGGAAGCGCATTGCAGGCTTACGCAGCACGGGAATAACCTTTGCACGGAAAATCTTCTCGATAAGCAGGGGGACGGTGAGGAAAAGGAAAGGCTTAACCTCGGCCAGAGCCTTCAGCAGCAGGGCCGGAACGGGCTTTGCACTGAAAATGTGAATGTGGCAACCCTTCGAGAACATAAACAAAAAGTCGAGCGAGAGGCCAAAAATATGGGCCAAAGGAAGAATGGAGAATGTGTTTCCGTTGGGCACAGTGGGCACATAGTCGCGCGCGAATCTTATATTTCCCGAGAGGGATTTTGCCTGAAGCATCACGCCTTTGGGAGCACTGCTTGTACCCGACGTGTAGCTGATGAGTGCAAGGTCGTCGAGCGCCTCACTGCCTCGGCTGTAATCGACGCACTCGGGCGTTAATCCATTGGGATAGCGAGCCGCAAATGTATCCTCGACATATTTTCCTATGCCCTGAAGGCCTGCGCCGTCGAACTCAATTTTTCCATTTACAAAATTTATAATTCCGCAGAAATCCTTTACATCCTTAAATTGCTCGAAAA
This sequence comes from Bacteroidaceae bacterium, assembly GCA_017407905.1. Lineage (GTDB taxonomy): Bacteria > Bacteroidota > Bacteroidia > Bacteroidales > Bacteroidaceae > HGM04593. The sequence continues at coordinate 25,286 of JAFQVS010000081.1, forward strand.
TGCCGTTGCGGGCAAAACTGCTTGCAACGCCTTTATCGACAAGCAGCAATCGACTGTCCGACAATTTAGTAAGGTCGGCCAAATTCTGCGGCAGAAAATCGGCAAGCAGAGGCACCGCCACTGCATCATAAGTAACGATTCCCAAAAAAGTGATGCACCACTCGGCCGAGTTTTTTGCACTAATGGCCACCTTATCGCCCTTCTTTATTCCGCATTTCTCGAAAAGTATGTGCATCTTCTCGACACCCTCGGCTATCTGTCCATAGGTATAAGTATTGGCACCATAATTTGTAATTGCCGGCTTGTCCCAATTGGATTTTATAGCCTCGGTGATGTGTGTCAAATAGTGTATCAACATAATAATAGTTTTTTTGGGGGATTATTGATTGTTTTTGATTGTTATACTCGCGGTAAATTTTAGGTTATCAGCCGAGGCTGTTTATGTAAATTATGTGCAAAAATGAGGTTTATTTTTCAATTTTCCGATTTTAGGCGATATTAACACTGTTACAGTGGTAAAAATCTTTATACAGTGGTAAAATATTGTATTTTGGGGTGAATTTAGGAGTATAATAAGGCGAAAAAGCACCTTTTAATCGGCAAAATTCGCACGTCGATAGAAAAACTCGGAGCTTTTTGAGACAAAGAAAAAGTAACTGTGAAAAGGGGCGAAAAAAGGTAATTTTGGAGAGAAAATAAAAAAAGCTCGAAAAGTTATGAAAATTAAATAATACGTGTAACTTTGCCCAAAAGAACTAATATGAATTATGGCACAGAGGCACACCACCCCGTGCTAATTTAAAAATTTCAGACTATGGAAAGAGAGATAAAATTCAGTTTGGTTTATCGTGATATGTTTCAGTCGTCGGGTAAGTTTCAGCCGCTAGCCGAGCAGTTGGAAAAGATAGCACCCGTCATTGTCGAGATGGGCTGTTTCGCACGTGTCGAGACTAACGGTGGAGCCTTTGAGCAGGTTAATTTAATGGCCGGCGAAAATCCCAACAAGGCTGTACGCAGTTTCACAAAGGCGTTCAATGAGGCGGGCATTCAGACACATATGCTCGACCGCGCACTGAACGCTCTGAGAATGTTCCCCGTTCCGGCCGACGTACGCCGCCTTATGTACAAGGTAAAAAAGGCGCAAGGAACCGACATTACACGTATCTTCTGCGGACTGAACGACGTACGCAACATTATACCCTCAATAAAATATGCTCTTGAAGCGGGAATGATTCCTCAGGCTACATTGTGTATTACCTCTTCGCCCGTGCACACGGTCGAGTATTACAGCAATATGGCCGACGAGCTTATCGCAGCCGGTGCCGCCGAAATTTGCTTGAAGGATATGGCAGGAATAGGCCGCCCCGACTTTTTGGGCCGCCTCACAAAGAGCATAAAGGAGAAGCACCCATCTATCATCATACAGTATCACGGACACAGCGGTCCCGGCCTCTCGATGGCCTCTATAATAGAGGTGTGCAAGAATGGTTGCGACATTATCGACACGGCCATCGAGCCTCTGTCGTGGGGAAAGGTTCACCCCGATATTATCAGCGTTCAGGCAATGCTCAAGGATGCAGGATTTAAGGTACCCGAGATAAATATGAACGCCTATATGAAGGCTCGCAGCCTGACACAGCAATTCATAGACGAATGGATGGGCTACTTTATGGACAACAACAATAAACTGATGAGCTCGTTGCTGCTGACAAGCGGCCTTCCCGGAGGAATGATGGGCTCAATGATGTCCGACCTTGCCGGCGTCCACAAAGGCATCAACGGCATTCTTGCCTCAAAAGGAAAGCCCACATACACGCTCGACGAGCTTATGGTCGAGCTGTTCAATGAGGTTGCTTACGTGTGGCCGCGCGTGGGTTATCCCCCACTCGTTACCCCATTCAGCCAATATGTCAAGAATATAGCTCTTATGAATCTGCTGAGCAACGCACAGGACGAGCCGCGCTTCAGCCGAATGGACGAGAGTATGTGGGGAATGATTTTAGGCAAGAGCGGCAAGCTGCCCGGCGAGCTTGCTCCCGAGATTATAGCCCTTGCCAAAGAAAAAGGTTACGAATTTACCACCGACGACCCGCAGAGTTTCTACCCCGACGCCCTCGACAAATACCGCAAAGAGATGCAAGAGCTTGGCTGGGAGACGGGCGAGGACGACGAAGAGCTGTTCGAGTTTGCAATGCACGACCGTCAGTACCGCGACTTTAGAAGCGGCGTTGCCAAAGAGCGTTTCCTTGCCGACATTGAAAAGGCCAAAGAGGCACAATTGGCCAAGCAAGGCGTCAGCGCAGAAGAGATTCTTGCCATCAAGCACGCAAAGGCCGACCCCATCGTAGCTCCCGTCAAAGGACAGCTGCTGTGGGAGGTATCGACAGAGGGCGAGTCTCTGCCACCCGCAATAGGCAAGCGTTTCGCCGCCGATGAGGAATTTTGCACCATTATCACCTCGTGGGGCGAGCTTCAACCCGTTGCGACAGGCCTCGGCGGGCGCGTTGTAGAGGTTTGCGCAAAGCAGGGCGCACACGTTAACCGCGGCGATATTATCGCCTACGTTCAGCGCGACGAGTTGTTCAACTAACAGCATACGACAGATACATTCGGTGGGATAAACTTATGAAAAGTTTATCCCACCGAATGTATCTGTCGCAAAAAAAAAGGTTATAACACCGAGAGTGCCGCCTCGACGTCGGACAGCGGCGGAAGATACCCTTCGGAGCAATCATAAATAAGATGATTCGCGTATCCCTTATAGGGGTCGGTAAGATGGTGGCCGAGCTTAGCAAAATGATAAGCCTCGACGACGAGCCTGCTGCGATGCGTGCCTCCGTCGCAATGCACAAGAACACGCCCCTCGGACGCCTCGTAGCTGCGCAGCACGGCAACAGCCTCAAGAACATTGCCCCACCCAATGTCGTCAACCTCCTCGGCAAGCGGAAAATGATAATAGGCAATATCTTTCTGCATTATGGCATCGGCTACTGCGCTGTTTCTCTTTTGCGACACGTTGACCACCGCAATAATATCGGGCGTGAATATCCACTTATTGGCAACGTCGCATACGTTGGGATAGGGACGCACGGTTATCTTCGCAAATGTATAATGCTTCATTCTGCGGATGCCTACACAAATAGATGCTCTACTCTTTTGGGAATGTGCGTGCCGTAATGTGGAAACAGGCCTGTTTTTTCTCGTGCTTGATGTAGCAACAGCCTTGTACCTTAAGGTCGCGCAGAACCTCGGCAAGAACGTCTTTATAGACGCCCGATTTTGGAATCTCCTCGCCATACTCCGAGAAGAAACGCTTGTAGGTAATGTCGATGGTTGTTCCGAAGCAGTGAGCCGAGTTTTTCGATGAGTTTACATTGTTGCGGCCCAAGCGCTTAACGTCGCTTTGTGTGCGCAGCACCGAGCTTACTATAATTTTATGCGGGGGCAGATGTTTCATCACCAAAGAATCCTGGAAATTCTCGCCGATGCGTTTAAGAAGCGCCGCGGCCTCGGGCACAAGAAAGGGTATCGAGTGTGTGAGTTTATCGACTATGTAGGCGCTTGAATCGTTAATTTCGATGAGCTTGCGGGTGGCCTTGTGTACCGACTCGCGATTTTCGAGGGGGCCGATGCCTATCTTGCGGGCGGCAGCAAGATGTGTGTCGTTAAGGTCGTTGAAATATTTTCTTATGTTTGCACCGCGCACCTTATGCTTGACCTCGGGGCGCTGCACGCGCGGAACGTAAGAAAAGGCGTATGGCGGGCGCTCTTCGACGGTCTCGGGTTCTTGCCCGGACTCGCCATCGCAGCTGCGATAGGCAAAAATTATTAGCAGCAAAAGCGCAATGGCGGCAAGCGTGCCCCACAGCCATTTTCCGTCAATGCTGCCCACGCGCGGCACAGGAAGGCATTTTATCAGCCTCAGAGTGTCGCGAAAAAGTCGTTGCAGGGCTATCCACAGTAGTTTAAAATCGTCTTTCAGGTCGCGCAGCGCCTCGTCCTTGTTATCGTCAGTATTGCACATTTTTTTGAATTTTCTTTTTTCTCATAAATACACGACGGACGTAAGAGACGCGCCGCAAGAAAAAAGCTTAGCTGTTTTATCGTCCGTCAGTGTTTTTTCGCAGCGCGAAGATAGCAAAAAAAATGACATTTTGAAACTTTTCGCAGGGCAAAAAATATGCTCGTAACCACAAAAAACATCTGTTTTTGCAGTGTACTTACTACCCTTCGGGAATATCAACGCGGCTATTTCAATAAACCACTCTGTCTAAAATACCGGTGAGCGCCGCAATTGCAATTCCATAATTTGTGATGGGGACATTCTGAGCCTTGGCCTGACGCACGCGCAAGAGCACGTGCCGACGGGTAAACATACAGGCGCCGCAGTGTATTATAAGGTCGTACGACGATAGGTCGTCGGGAAAATCGTTACCCGAGACAATATCAATCTTCAGCGTCTCGCCCAGACGCTTGCGCAGCAGTCGCGGCAGTTTCACACGTCCAATATCCTCGTTCTGCGGAATGTGCGAACAAGCCTCGGCTATGAGGATTCTTGCATCGGGGGGCAGATTAACGAGAATATCGGCGGCGGCACGAAACGTCTCAATATCGCCTTTGTGGCGCGCCATAAGCACCGAGAACGAGGTGAGACGCGTCTCGCAAGGGGTGAGTGCACGCACCTGCGCAAATACCTGAGAGTCGGTTATTATGAGCGACGGTGGCGATTGCAACTGCGCGAGCATCTGCGAAAGTTCCTCGGGGGCGCAGCAGAGTGCAAGGCAATGTTTGTCGAGCAGATTGCGCAGCGTCTGCACCTGCGGCTGTATCAAGCGTCCTTTGGGTGCCTGAGCATCTTGCGGCATCACAAGCACCACCGTGTCGCCAGCCTTTACGAGCGAGTGTGTAATATCCTCGACATTATCGTCGAGTTTGTAAATTTGTGCCACACGCTTGAGCAGCGCCTCTATGCCCCTACCCTCGCGCGAGGATACGGGCAGCACTTCGGCGCCTAAAATCCTGCTCCACGAGGCTGCGAGGGTGTCGTCGCAACTATCGCATTTTCCCAGAAGGAATATCACGGGGATTCCCGATTTCTCGAATTTCTGTTTCCACCGCAGCTCGCGGGCAGCGTCGTCGCAGCAGTCTGCGAGCAGCATTATGGCAAGGTCGATGCGGCGGGCTGCTGCCTCGGTGCGCTCTATGCGCAGCATCCCAAGCTCGCCCGTGTCGTCGTATCCGGCAGTGTCGCCAATGACGGCTGCTCCCACGCCCGGAAGCTCGATATTTTTCCACACTGTGTCGGTTGTTGTTCCAGCATAGTCGCTCACTATCGAGACGTCCTGCCCGGCAATTGCATTTACGAGGCTCGATTTTCCGGCGTTACGACGGCCGAAGATTGCTATATGGTAGCGCTGCGAACGGGGGGTATTGCTCATTGTCTTTTGCTTTTTAGAATCGGAAATCTCGCTCGCCATTCTCTATTGCGTCGAGGTATTTCGACGCTGTTGCGCGCGCACGCTCGTTGGGAATATCGCCCAGAAGACGCTTTATCATCGCCTGACACTTTTCGCGCACGGCGGGCGAGGCGTAGTCTTGCATATACTCCTTGAGGGTGAGCAGGGCGTTGGGCAGGCAGCAGTTGGCTATTTGTCCGCTCTTGAGCAGCGACATAAAGCGGTCGCCGGTGCGTCCCTCGCGGTAGCAGGCTGTGCAGAAGGAGGGAATGTGGTCGAGGTCGAGCAGCCAGCCAACAACCTCGTCGAGCGAGCGATGGTCGGCAATGTCGAATTGCGCCGAATTTTCCTCGGCGCTCTCCTCGTGCACGTATCCGCCGACGCTTGTGCGCGAGCCTCCGCTTATCTGTGTTATTCCAATATCGAGCAACTGCGCACGGCATTTTTCACTCTCGCGGGTCGAGATTATCATTCCCGTGTAGGGAACGGCTATGCGGGTTATTGCCACAATGCGGAAGAAGATGTCATCGGGCACTGCGTTCTTAAAATCGGCCGTGTCAATATCATCGGCCATACACAGACGCGGCACGCTTATCGTGTGGGGCCCGACACCGTAGGTAGCTTCGAGATGCTCGGCGTGCATAAGAAGGCCCACAAAATCGTAACGATAGGTTTCGAGGCCGAAGAGCACGCCAATGCCGACGTCGTCTATTCCACCCTGCATTGCACGGTCCATAGCCTCGGTGTGATAGGCATAGTCGCTCTTTGGTCCCGTGGGGTGCAGAGCCTCGTAATTTACCTTATTATATGTCTCTTGGAACAGAATGTAGGTGCCGATGCCGGCGTCGCGCAGACGACGGTAATTCTCGACCGTGGTTGCGGCTATATTCACGTTCACGCGGCGTATGGCGCCGTTCTTGTGTTTTATGCCGTAGATTGTTTTTATGCTTTCGAGAATATACTCGATGGGATTCTGAAGCGGGTGCTCGCCTGCCTCAAGGGCCAATCGTTTGTGTCCCATATTTTGCAGGGCGATTACCTCGTCGCGTATCTCCTCTTGTGATAGTTTCTTGCGGCGTATCGTCTTATTCTTTGCGTGGTAGGGGCAATAGACGCAACCGTTGACGCAGTAGTTCGATAGATACAGCGGTGCGAACATTACAATTCTGTTGCCATAGAAGCGGTGCTTTATTTCGCGCGCAAGAGCGAACATCTCTTCGATAAGGTCGCTCTGATTGCATTCGAGAAGCACTGCTGCCTCGCGGTGGTCGATGCCTTTGCACTCTCGGGCCTTGTCGAGTATGGATTTTATAAGTTCGCGGTTATCTTTGTTGTGCGCAGCATATTGCATTGTTTCGCGTATCTCGCTGTCGCATATAAATTCTTGTGCGTTTGTCGATTTTACGTTGTACATATTTTCTTTTGTTGTTTTGTGTTACTCTTTTTTATTTATAGTCGCCACGGGAAAAATCAATGTGGTAGCCTATGGCTGCGAGGCGTCGGCCGAGTGCGTCGAGCTCTTGTGCCGACTCGCCGCCACTGCTTTTTTTTCCGTCGTAAATGCTGTATTTGCTTCTAACATCCCGAGGCGAGAGATTGGGCATCACCACATTGGCGCCTGCGAGGATGGCACGCTCGCGCCCCCTCTCGTCTATCGTTGCAAGAGCTGTCGTTGCCGGGATAAGGGCTTTGGGGAAGCGTAGCCGCAGCAAAGATACGATAAGAATCGTAAAATCGACCGCTCCTGCGGGAAAATGTTCAAACGGGGTATTTTTTGCCGGAATAAAGGGCCCTACTCCAATCATCTGCGGCTGTAACTCGTCGAGAAACTGAAAATCGTCAATTATATGTTCAATTGTTTGGTGGGGCGAGCCTATCATCATTCCGCTCCCCGTCTGAAAACCAAGCTCTTTGAGCACGGCGAGGCACTCGCGCCTGCCTTGTGCGCTCATCCTTGCGGGGTGCAGCAGGGAATAATGCTCGTCGTTACGCGACTCGTGCCTGAGCAGATAGCGGTCGGCCCCTGCACGACGCATCGTACGGTAGGCCTCGGCGCTGCGCTCGCCCACCGACAGCGTTACGGCCTTGTCGGGGTAACGTTCTTTTATCGAGCGGACAACGTCTGCTATCCAAGCATCATCCTGCTTGACATCCTCGCCGCCCTGCAACACAAAAGTGTTAAAGCCCAACGTATCTCCCACGCGGCAGCAATCGAGAATCTCATCCTTGCTCAGACGGTAGCGCTCGGCCGCGCGGTTACTGCATCTGAGGCCGCAATAATTGCAATTATTGCGGCAATAAGAGCTTATCTCTATAAGGCCGCGAATAAAAACCCCTCGGCCGAAATTCTCTTCGGCCACACGAGCCGCCTCGCGTCTGAGAAGCTCCACAGCCTCTTTATCATCGCCCGCCGAGAGCAACGCCCTCCAATCGGAGCGCTCCATAGGCTCTCCGGAAAGCAGTTTTTCTATTATACTATATAACTTTTTCAAAATAGTGTTACATAAAAGACGGAGTGAGCAATACTCACACTTTGCAAAAGTACAAAATTGCAATCAAGGCACAAAGAAGCAACCCGAAAAACTTCTATTTCCCATAGCTTCTGCCACTCACGCTAACACTTAGAAGCTGTTTAAATTTCTAAAAATATTTTTTTTGTATATTGGAAGCCGTTATTTCGTAGTTTTTTATGTTCAAAAATGGCTGTTTTCTTCTTTTTCTCGGTTACGTAGCCCGCTACGCGCCCTACAAAAAATAATAAAACATTCTATTTTTGACCTATAAAAAACTTAACGATATAAATTTAAACAGCCTCTTAAAGGTCAAAAAAAATAATCCTAAAAAAGAGCTATAAAAATTTCAAACTGATGAGAGCTAATATTCATCATTTCACATTCATTTATAGCAAGCTATCACTTTTTATCTTATTCCATCCAACAAAATAAAAGTAGCCCAATATTTCCATTCTTTATATCCCAATGCTTTTATTGCATTTTGAGCATCAAGAAGAGATTGCCGCTTTGATTTTCCTTGTGCCAACCCTTGATAGAAAGCAATCATAAGTTTGGCCGTACTCTCGTCATAGACAGGTTTTATACTCATTAGCAGAGAATGCACTCCTGCGTTTTTGAAACCTCGTTGCAGACCAAATATACCATCCGTTCCTTTACCTCCAATACCGGTATTACAAGCAGAAAGAACCGCCATATCACATTGACGTAGATTCATTTGAGCAACATCGGCAGCTGTAATGAGTCCATCATTAAGAATATCATCCGAACCGACATTTGCACCACTTAAGACAAGCAGACTGTTTTCCATCGCATCGGCTTCGGAAATTTTGTCATCACCATTATATTCACCGTGAGAAGCTATATGCAGAATCATCGGATTCTTATTCGACATTTTTCTGAATTGCTTTTCCGTTGCTTTCTTCCCATCATAAACGGAAACATCAAAAGTCTTATTTAAAGAAGACTTTATTCCGTCAATTTCTTCTCTTGCATACTCTAATTCTCCAAAAGAGATGGCGCCTCGTGTTCCTGCAACCAACTTTGCGTTGTAGTCAATATCACCATAAATGGCTATGGATTTTGAGGCTGTTGTTTCGGAATAGTTACGACAGAGCTCCTTTGTCGAAGATAAGCGATAAACCTCGTACTTTTCAAAAAATATTTGCTCGCCATCGTACAAATATTCGATGGCAATGTCGCTTAAATTGTTATCGGGAGCAAAATATACACGCTGCTTGCCAACAAGATGTTCCTGCATAAAGCCCCATATCAGGTTATAATATAGGTTATTGTCATATAGGTCTGATTGACCTTTCATCTTCTTCAGAATTTCCACCGTGCTTATAACCGACATTGTTGGCTCACCGGTAGGCGTAAGTATCAAAGCTAATATGTAATTATCACTATCCAAAGGAGAGAATGAAACAGTCGTAAATTCAATTGCAATATCATCCTTTCCTAATTTTGCCTGAATATCTCGCCAAGAATAAGAGAGGTATTTAGTATAATCGCCATAAGCAGCACAACCAACCATTAGTTTTTGTTGCAGGGTGGCATTTGATTGTTTCAGTTCAATTACTTGAGATAAATTCTCATCTGATACTTTAGATTGCAATTCTTCTATCCGTTGTTGATTCTCTTTAATTTTGCTATATATTTCTATAAGTTCCTTATCTCCATTTTGTTCCAACACTTTCTCAAATTCAATAACCGAATTAAGCATAATACCTTTAGAGATAAGTTCCATATCGTATAAAACGGGTATATATAATTGCATTAAATCTGTAACAGAATCAGACAATGTAGCAATATTGTCTCGGTAGTTATCTATATGTTGCTGCTGTTCATCCCATACTCTTTTTCGGTCAACGTCGGTGAGTAGAAGGAATTTCTCTCGGAGCATCTTTCTGAGGTTCTCGGTATAAAGTTCATAATAATGTGCAGCATCTTTATATTGGTTGAGACTATAATAACATCCGGCAATGTTATTTAAAGAATTTATATAAACCGTAGTACTAAGATATTTTTCCGTGACTGAAAGCCCCTTTAATTCACTTTCAAGAATACGTCTTGTTACCACTTCATTATTATTTTCAGATTCGTGTTCCATTGAGTCTGCCACATCATTTTCACCAGCTTTACGCAAACAAATCATTAAATCGGTATATGCATTGGAGTATTTTGTATCGAGATTAAGCGATTTATAAATATCACAAGCCTGTTGAAAATTTGCTTTTGCTTCATCAAACTGTTCTAATCTAACTTGCACCTTGCCAATGTCTTGTAAAGCATCTGCATAGCTTTCACTATTTGGTACTATCTCTTCACACACTTTCAATTCCTGTTTGTATGCTTCTAAAGCCTCTGAATATTTCTTTTGGCAGAATAAAGCAGTTCCTAAACAATCTAAATATTTGATATACTCTTTTTTCCCATCTTCGGTATTATTATTTTCGAGTACCTCTATGGCTTTACGTGAATATTGTTCTGCGACATCATATTTTGATGAAATAATATAATTCTGTGCCGCGGAATACATTGCGTGAGCATATTTTTCCATATTACCCAAGCTTTTCCATCTATTAGCGGCCGAGTGATAATATTGTGCAGCACCCTCGAAATCGCGCATACTAAATAGAATCATTGCGTATGCTTCCTCTACTTCCACACGCTGTTCTTCATTTTCGCATAACTCGAGCGCCTCTTTTATATGAGCCTTAGCCTTTACTTCATCGCCTCTGGAGTAATAGTAATATTGAGCACGTTCGAGCTTGCATTTATAATCGTTACACTCTTTTAAAAGTTCTTGTTGATTGTGCTCTTCTATTAACTGAAAGAGCCATTCCATTTTTTCGGGATTAGTCTCATATACCACAGACAGACAGTTTATAATCCGCTCATACGCTTTGCCGTGTTTCTTAACCTTACCTAAAGCTATTTCCCAACAAGCTCCGGCCGAAACATAATCATTGGCTCTATAAAATAATACAGCCAAATCGTGCATAGAGATAGAATCAACTGCTGCAAAATCTTGCTTTAAATATTGAGCGGTTGGAATTTTTCCACTTGTGGCCTCGGCATACATTGCTTTAGCTTTCTCTGATTGTGCGAATGAGACGTATGTCAACGACATAAACATTAAAAGTAATAAATATCTTTTCATTTTTCCAAAGTTTATTTATTCTACAATAATTGCTACACTCTTATTTTATATTTAATAGCCATTGTATATTTGCAAAAATATAAAAAAGTTTAAAGCGTAGAATAATAAATAGTTTTTTTATTATCCGAGACAATAATCTATACAAATTAACGAAACACATTTATTTACAAATATTTAATACAAGCATCTTCATTTTAATAAAAAGAATATTGCAGGTGGTTACCGATGGGATTTATAAGACAATGATGGAAATTTTACACAATATTACATTATTTCCTAAATTTTAACCTTTTTCTCACAATTTCTTTATATCTTTGCCCTAATTGGCGTAAAGTGGGATTCGGCTCGGGATAAAAAATAATCACTTTATTCTCCGCTCGCCTTTCACTATCTTTGCGCAAAGCGCGAACATAGGATTCGGCTCGGGATAAAAAATAAATACTTTATTCTCCGCTCGCCTTTCACTATCTTTGCGCAAGCGCGAACATAGGATTCGGCTCGGAATAAAAAATAATCACTTTATTCTCCGCTCGCCTTTCACTATCTTTGCACTATATTTATAAAAATAAGACACAGCCGATAAGAACCAAACAATAATAAGACTATGGCATACAACAACAATGTAATGTTTGTAAGATACCAACTTCTTGCAAGATTGGTAAAAATGTGGAAGCAAGATGAGCTTCTGGGCAACATCGACAAAATGCTTATGGAGATGTATCCCCGCAAGCGCAGTCCCAAAGGTCGTTGCTGCATCTACAAAGAGCGTGCAGTGATGAAATACAAGACAATGGCAATGCTGGGCTTTGATATGAGCGACGAGGTTGACGAGGGCGAGCGTCTGAGCAGCTACGTACAGCGTATGCTCGACCGCGATATGCCCGACGACAAGCGCGGCATCCTCAGCGTAATGGACGAGGCCTGCTCGTCGTGCGTAAAAATCAACTACGAGATTACCCACCTGTGCCGCGGCTGCGTAGCACGTCCTTGCTACACCAACTGCCCCAAAGACGCCATCACCTACGACCGCGAGGGTAAGGCTCATATCGACCACGAGAAGTGCATCAGCTGTGGAAAGTGCCATCAGGCCTGCCCCTACCACGCAATTGTATATATGCCCGTTCCCTGCGAAGAGGCCTGCCCCGTAAAGGCAATCTCGAAAGACGAGTATGGCATCGAGCACATCGACCCCGAAAAGTGTATCTACTGCGGTAAGTGTCTGAACGCCTGCCCCTTTGGAGCAATTTTCGACCAATGTACGGTGTTCGACGTACTCAAGCGCATAAAGGCCGGTAAAAAGGTTATTGCAATGGTTGCCCCCGCAGTGCTTGCGCAGTTCGGGAAGCCCATCGAGCAGGTTTACGGCGCATTCAAGGCGCTTGGATTCAGCGACGTAATTGAGGTTGCCGTTGGCGCCGAGGAGACCACCCGTCGCGAGTCGGCCGAGTTTGTCGAGCGTATGGAAGAGGGCGAGCCCTTTATGACAACAAGCTGTTGCCCCGCATATGTCAACCTTGCGCGCAAACACATCCCCGACCTTGTAAAATACGTATCGACAACAGCATCACCTATGGTATATACCTCGCAGTATGCACGCGAGAAGCACCCCGACGGCATAAACGTATTTATCGCCCCCTGCGCATCGAAAAAGGCCGAGTGCCGCGAGTACGACACCGTTGACTTTGTACTCACCTTCCGCGAGGTAGAGGCCGTGCTCGAAGGAATGGAGATAAGCATCGACGGTTGCCAGCCCTACACACCCGACGAGACAGCCGGCAAGGATGCTCACGGATTCGCAAAGACAGGCGGCGTATTCACAGCCGTACAGAATCATCTGGACGCAAAAGACCTTCAGGGCCTTGTAATTGCCGACCTCAACAAAAAGAACATCGCCTTACTAAGGGCATACGCAAAGACAGGCAAATGCCCCGGCAAGATGGTCGAGGTAATGTCGTGTCCCGGCGGCTGTATAACAGGCCCCTGCGCCTGCACCGAGAATGGCGAGGCCAACCGCCGCTTCGACGCCGAGATTAAGAAGAAATAACGCTGCTGTACAGAAGAATCACAAAAATAGGATGCGCTTTTTATAGTGCATCCTATTATATTTAATTAAGGTAATCAACCGACTGAATCCATCGGGGAAGTTTTTTTTGCACAGAGAGCGATTATCCTCAAAAATAAAAATCGGGTAGCCAAAAAGTGAGCCTTTCCAATAAAAATCTCAGCCTCACAAGAATACACAAGAATAAAGGATTATATTTCTTTAAACAGCCCCCTTATATTTGGACAAAAAAAATTATTTATCTATCTTCGCACAAATAAACCAACAGCAAAAAGTCTCGGACATAGAGCACACACATTAAATGATTGAACGACACATAATTCTCGAAGGCATAGACCCCGCATCGTTCTACGGGGCCAATAACGTACATCTTCAGATGCTGAAAAAATTGCATCCGAAATTGCGCATCGTAGCGCGCGACAACATAATAAAAGTAATGGGCGACGACGAGGAAATTGAGCGCTTCGACAAGGTCGTCAAGCTGCTGAGCGAGCATTGCACAAAATATAACAGCATAAACGAAGAGGCCATCATAGACGCAGTCAACGGTAAGCGCACCGACAAAGGCAGCGACAGCAACGTAATTGTATATAACGTAAACGGTCGCCCCATATACCCTCGAAGCGAGAATCAGTGTCGTTTGGTAAAGGAATTTTCAACGAATGATATGCTCTTTGCCGTGGGCCCGGCAGGCTCGGGAAAGACCTACACGGCAATAGCGCTTGCCGTGCGCGCACTAAAGAACCGCGAGGTAAGAAAAATTATTCTGAGCCGTCCCGCCGTCGAGGCAGGCGAGAAGCTCGGCTTTCTGCCCGGAGATATGCGCGAGAAGATAGACCCCTATCTGCAACCCCTCTACGACGCACTTGAGGATATGATTCCTATGGCCAAGCTCAAAGAGTATATGGATGCGAACGTCATACAGATAGCGCCGCTGGCCTTTATGCGCGGACGCACGCTGAACGACGCAATAGTAATCCTCGACGAGGCACAGAACACCACTACGCAACAGATAAAAATGTTCCTCACCCGAATGGGCAGCAACACAAAAATGATAATCACGGGCGACCTTACACAGATTGACCTTCCGCAGCGTCAGGCATCGGGTCTTATTCAGGCACTGCACATCCTAAAAGAGGTTCCGGGAATAGCCTTTATCACCCTAAACAAAAAAGACATTGTACGCCACAAATTGGTAACAAGAATAGTCGAGGCCTACGATGCCTACGACAAAGAGAAAAAAGAGAAAGAGTATAATAACAACTAAAAAAGATACAACAATGGCAAAAGCATTAACAAACACCGAGTTTAAATTCGAGAAGCAAAAGAGCGTTTATCACGGCAAAGTACGCGACGTTTACGACATTGACGACGACAAATTAGTGATGGTGGCAACTGACCGCATTTCGGCATTCGACGTTGTGCTGCCCAAAGGAATACCCTTTAAGGGTCAGGTACTGAACCAAATAGCAGCTACATTCCTTGATGCGACAGCCGACATTGTCCCCAATTGGAAGCTGGCCACCCCCGACCCTATGGTAACAGTAGGTCTTAAGTGCGAGGGCTTCCGTGTCGAGATGATAATACGCGGCTATCTCACCGGCAGCGCTTGGCGCGAGTATAAGAACGGTTGCCGCAATCTGTGCGGGGTAACACTGCCCGAGGGTATGCGCGAGAATGAGAAATTCCCCACCCCCATCATCACCCCCACAACAAAAGCCGACGCCGGACACGACGAGAATATCTCGAAAGAGGAGATTATAGCACAAGGCATCGTAAGCCGCGAGGACTACGAGCAGCTCGAAAAATACACCTACGCCCTCTTCGAGCGCGGCAGCAAGATGGCAGCCGAGAAGGGACTTATCCTCGTTGACACAAAATATGAATTTGGCAAGAGAGACGGCAAAATATACCTCATTGACGAGATTCACACGCCCGACTCCTCGCGCTACTTCTATGCCGAGGGTTACAACGAGAAATTCGAGAAGGGCGAGCCTCAGAAACAGTTGTCAAAGGAGTTTGTGCGTCAGTGGCTCATCGAGAATGGCTTTATGGGACGCGAGGGCGAGCAGGTACCCAATATGAGCGACGAGTATGTAAACAGCGTATCCGAGCGTTACATCGAGCTCTACGAGCACATTGTGGGACAGCCCTTTGTAAAGGCCGACACCGAGAATCTGCACGAGCGCATCGAGAAGAATATCGCAGCCTATTTAGGCTAAAAATCCAACAGCCGCAAGCCAATGAAGAGAGAATTTGGAATAATAGGCTACCCTCTGCATCAATCGGCCTCACCTGCATTCTTCAACAAGAAGTTTGCAGATGAGGGCATTGACGCCTGCTATCTGCCATTCGAGATTGCCGACATTAACGAGCTTCCGAGGATTCTTGACGAGCACAAAGAGCTATGCGGATTCAACGTAACAATCCCCTACAAGCTGGATGTAATGAAATTCCTTGAGGCGATGAGCGACGAGGCAAAGGGCATTATGGCTGTGAATGTGGTAAAAGTAACACGCGACAAGGAGGGGCGGGCGCATCTGACGGGATACAACAGCGACGTCATTGGCTTCACACGCTCGCTTGAACCGCTGACAAAAGGGCGACACACTAAGGCCCTTATTTTGGGCACGGGGGGTGTCTCGAAAGCCGTGGCTTACTCGCTGCGCTCGTTGGGCATCGACTACATTCTTGTGTCGCGCACACAGAGTAGCGGCGCAATAGCTTACAGCGACCTAACCCCCGAGATTATGCACACGCACACTCTTGTGGTCAATTGCACCCCATTGGGAATGGTGGGCCACGGGGTAGATAAATGCCCCGAAATTCCATACGAGCTCTTAACCGACAGGCATCTTCTGTACGATGTTGTCTATAACCCCGAAGAGACACTCTTCCTGCAAAAAGGAGCAGAGCGTGGAGCAGCCA
The DNA here is from genome assembly GCA_017407905.1 of Bacteroidaceae bacterium. Lineage (GTDB taxonomy): Bacteria > Bacteroidota > Bacteroidia > Bacteroidales > Bacteroidaceae > HGM04593. The sequence continues at coordinate 41,408 of JAFQVS010000081.1, forward strand.
CAAAGAGCGGATACGAAATGTGGTATCTGCAAGCGCTTGCATCGTGGGAAATTTGGAACAGCATATAAGCGGCTGTTTAAATTTATAAAAAGAGTTTTACAATATTGGAGGCCGTTATTTCGTCGTTTTTATGTTCAAAAATGGCTGTTTTATTCTGTCTCTTGATTACGCATAAAGAAAGAATAAGCGCTCTATTTTTGACCTAAAAAAAAAGTCGGCGGTGTAAATTAGGAACAGCATTTTAAACAAAAATCGACCTATGAGCTCTGAAAAAGACAAAAAAGCATCAACTGCGACAATCCTATCATTGTATGCACAAATATGGCTCTACCAGCTTTTAGGGCTCGTGATTTTTGCAGTGGCGCGCGTAGTGCATCTTGTTGGCAGCGGTGCCACAGAAAGCATCGCCACTCACAGCGACAGCCTGCCGATGTTCCTATGGAACGCTTGGCGATTCGACACGCAGGCACTCACCTACATATCCCTTCCCGCAATATTAGCATCGCTCATCGTACCGTGGATGGGCAGCAGGGCCGCAGAAAAGTGCAGTATCATTATGCGCCGATACTACGCGGTGATGCTGGCTGTGCTGGGCGCCCTTGTAACAGCCGAGTTTTTCTTTTTCGAGAATTTCGGTTGCCGCTACAATGTGGTGTTTTTCGACTTTTTCGACGAGGGGCCGTGGGGTCTGCTTCAGACAATGTGGCAGGATTATCCTTTCTTGAGAATCCTCCTTTCGATTTTTGCGCTGGGTATTTTCATCCATTTTACGGGTAGGTTTATTGCACGCATAAGGCTCGGCGCAAGGCGATATTTCGGGACGGCACAGACAATTCTCGCCACCATTATAATTGCCGCCGTAACATTTGTGTTTATGCGCGGCTCGGTTACACGCTACACGCTTCAGGTAGAGGCCTTTATGGTATCGACCGACGAGCGGATAAACAACGCTGTGCCCAACGCCGTCTATCTGCTGAAAAAGGCTTACAAAGAGAGAGCCAACAGTTTCAAACTATACAGCGACGAGCAACTGCTTGCGCGCGAGGGATTCACAAGCATCGACGAGGCCATAAGAACGGCGGCGCTGCCTCTTGCCGGCGAGACAAACGCCCAAAAATGCGAAGCAGCGCTCTTTGCAACGGTCGAGAAAAGCGACACACTACCCCTCCCCAACGTGCTACTGATTCTGAGCGAGAGCTGGAGCAACTTCCTCACCACAATGGACAAGGGCGAGAGGCTCGACCTGCTCTGCTCGCTGCGTCAGCATCTGCAACAAGATATTCTATTGCAGAATTTCCAATCGGTGCGCAACGGAACAATCTATTCGATAGAGACGGCAACCCTCACAATGCCTTATATGCGATTCTTCAACTCGCGCTACCGCTTCGAGGGCTTCCAAAGTTCAATAGCCCACCCCTTTAAGCAGCAAGGCTACAGCACAGCATTTATCACAGGAATGGACCCTACGTGGGAGAATGTGCAAGAGGGACTGCGCTATCAGAGCTTCGATACAATAATTGGGCGACAGGATATTATGCACAGCATCGAGGGGAGCACGACAAGCGCCATAGGTGTTTATGACGAGTTTCTTATGCAGTATCTTTTCGAGCACCTCGACAGCGGCAGTGGCGACACTCCGCAATTTGTGGTTGCACTCACAACAACCAACCATCCGCCATTCACCTACCCCGATAATATGCAACTGCCACCGCTGACAGAGGAGTGGTACAACTCACCCTATCTGACAGGCGACAAAGAGGTACTGCGCAAATACGGCCTCGGAGCACAATATGCCAACAGATGTATCGGCGACTTTCTGACCCGTCTGAAGGCCTCGCCCCTTGCCCAAAATACAATTGTCGTAATTACGGGCGACCATAATGTGCGCAGCATACTCGACTACGATAAGGTGCCGGCCGAGCAGCGCTACGCTGTGCCTCTGTACATTTATCTGCCGCAACGATACGCGCTGTCGCAAGAAGATGAAGAGAGAATAGAGCGACGTTACGGGTCGCACTACGACCTATTATCGACCATAGCACCGCTGGCCTTGAACAACGGAGCGCGCTATCTGAATATGGGACAGAATCTCTTGGACACCACGGCCGCAGATGAGAAATTCTTCAGTTACAGCGAAAAGCAGTTGCTTGCACCCGACGGCGCAGACACCGACACACTGATGCGCAGGATGAAAGCACGCGAGCTTTTAATGGAGATTTATTATCAACAGCATTTTCGCAATCAATAGGCCGAATAGATTTTAGCCTCTTTATCATTAGGCGAATGATTTATTTGCACCGACTAAGCAGTGCTACACAAAAGAAAATCGGCAAGCGTTTTTTGGGCAAATGCCATCAACTCATTGCATCAATAAATTGTTGCTTGTGTGGGGCCTCGGAGCGCAAAATCAAACTCTTGAGGCGCGATTTTTTTGTATAGACGTTACCCACCGTATCCTGCATAAATATGCTGATGGCTTTTGACGAGAATCCTGCATAGACAAAGACAAGGAAGCGCAGCTCGGCCTCGCCCAGCTGCGGAAGCTCGCTGCGCAGAAGCCTCATTATGCCGCCGCGATAGTCGTTAACGATTGCTTCGAGGCTCTCGGCCGAGCGTTTGTCCTTCATAAAGGCCTCGATGTTCTCTCGCACCTGACGATAGATGGCATCCTTGTCCTTTTTTATCCCGTGCGTCTCGTAGAAAGTGCCGCTGAGCTCGTCGAGCATTGCAAACTGTTTTTTGAACAGCGTACCCACCTGTTTGTCCATCTCGGCGAGGCGTCGGTTGTTGGCTTCGAGCTGCAACGATATATCGGCAACCTCGGCATTTTTTGCGTAGAGCGTTTTTCCAATCTCGTCGGCAAGCTCCATATAACGCTCAATCTCGGCATTTTGGGCTGCCATTCTATTTTTTATAAAAAGCAGTATCACGACGAGAAACAGCACGGCGGCAACAAAAATTGCAACAGAGAGGCGCTTGGCCGCCGCCAGACGATACTCGCCAAGCTCGGCCTGCGAGCGGTAAAAATCGCGCTGTGCCAACATTACGGGCTGCTGCAATGCGCTGCGCATTATTGTGTCGTGTATGTAGTGTACATTTTCGAGAATGTCGAGTGCCTCGGAGTAGCGCCCGCTCATACGGCTTATGTCGTACATCTGAACAAGGTTGGCCAGCGTGTCGCTTATGCTGTGAGATTTTGCCCACGCGCGACGGATGAAGCGGTCGGAGGCCTTGTAGTCGCCACTGAGCGCGTGCATATAAGCGATGGCTCTATCGACGATGAGGGTGCTGTCGCAGAGGGTGAAATATTCGCTTCCAAGCAACCAATCGGATTTTGAGGGGTAGTTTGTACGGTGGTACAGAATCAACAGATTCTCGACGGTGCTCTGGCATATATCTTTGTGGGAATTATCGTATGCCCACTGAAGCTCGTCGAGCAGATAGCGCTCGGCCTCGTCATATTTTTTTTGCTCCATAAGCGTCTGTGCAACGCTGACAAGTGCCTTGTGCTGCAATTGATTGGCCTCGGCCACGCGGAAATAAAGATGAGCCTTCTGATAGGCGTCGAGGGCGCGAGTATAGTCGAATGAATCGGCAAAAATATCGGCCATCGCCATATACAGGAGGCCTGCATTTGCGGGGCTCTCGATTTTTCCCATAATGTGCTCGGCACCGACGTAGTTGAGCATCGCCTTTGCGTTGTATCCGCATCGGCGGTATATTCGTCCGAGGGTGTAAAGCGAGAGAAAATGAAGCTCGGCATCATTGGACGAGGAGTAATGTATCACCACCCTTTGCATCGCCGAGTCGTTGTCTGTTGTTGCTCCGATGCCATCGAGTGCCATTGTGCGCAGCAGCGTGTAGCGTAAACGCTCCTCGCCCGCAAGCTCCGAGGCATCTTGTATCTCGGACAGCAGCGCGAGTGCGCTGTCGGGTGCCACGGCAACTATTGCTTGTGCCTCTTCGAGTTTATCGTCAATCTCGCGTGTGACACACGAGGCTGTCAGAAGCAGCGCTACGCCGAGTATTATTATTTTCAGTAGTTTCATTCGCTTGGGATTTTCATCCTCAAAATTAGTGCAATTTTGCGAGAATATGACAATATTGTAAGATAAAGTACACTCTGTCCGTAATATTTCCTTTCCGCACATTTTGTATCGGTTATAAAATTGTTTACTTTTGTTTCGTAAACTAAGAAGCTGTTTAAATTTATATCGTTAAGTTTTTTATAGGTCAAAAATAGGATGTTTTATTATTTTTTGTAGGGCGCGTAGCGGGCTACGTAACCGAGAAAAAGAAGAAAACAGTCATTTTTGAACATAAAAAACCACGA
>JAFQVS010000082.1 GCA_017407905.1 Bacteroidaceae bacterium
AAAAGTGCGAGGTATGTTTAACCGTCGGGCGTTGACAACGCTTGCCATTCGCATCCCGCGCGCTGCAAGCTGCGCCTGCACTTTCGCGCGACTATTGCTGCAAGCATTGTCGATTATAATTCCGCAGCACCCTTAAAACAATCGTAAACCGCAATGACAAGCAAGGCTCCGACCGAGTGAGCGCACTGTTGCCTCACGAGCAAAGGAGGCCTTGCGACAATTTCTTTAGGTGCTGTTTTTTTTGCTTACTTTTTTTCGAAAAAAAGTAAGTCCTAAAGTATAAAGTGAAAGAGAGAATAGCCGCACAAGTATTCCGTGAAGGTGATAAATAGAATTATCTCGACCACACCTTTTTTCTACTGAGCCATTTTTATTTCTTGCGCTTCTGTGTAGCTTTGCGAGTTGCGTCCCGAGGATAATAAAAAATGCTCTGCTAATTTTTATATTAGCAGAGCATTTTTTATTTGGTTTGTATCTTGTGAGGTTATTTCTTCTCGGAGCCTTTGTTGATGTTTTCGAGGAAAAGTCTCTCTAACAGCTCTTTGTCAATTGGTGCATCGCTATCTTTGCCAAGCTCCTCGTACAGGGCCTTAAGATAGTCGCTGCCCTTTAGCTCAAGGACAATGTAATTGGTGTATTGTCCATTGTCGTCCTTGTTCCAACGGTCGCAGATGATGGTTGCGCCCGAGATTGTCTTTTCGACTGTTATTTTGCTCTTTTCGCTCATAAAGGATTTTGAGAGGACATTCTCGGCCTCGCTGAGTGCCGAGCTGTAATCCTCGGTTGTGGTCTCTACGGTCTTTGTGAGCATCGCTGCAAGCTCGGCCGAGGCAGCTGCAAGGGCTTTTTTGCGGGCTGTCGTCTCGTTGTCCGAGGCTCCCGTGCCCCACGCACGCAGTGCTCCGTCGCTCGCGGTAAATTCGCTACAAGGCATTACAAAGGTCTTTATTGGGCTTTTCTCTTTTGTCGAGCAGCTGCCCAGCGCAATTAGTGCAATTGCGCACAGCATAAATAGAACGGATTTTTTCATAGCTCTTGTGTTTGTGGGTTACATATTCATTTTTTTCATTTTGTTGGGCAGATTGCGCTTTACGCGCTTCATCACCTCGTTAATGCACATTGATATTGTCTCCTCGGCGCTTTTGTTGGTGGGGACAAGCACTTTTACGCGATTCTCGCTGTAGTCGAGCAGCAGTTGCTGGTTGCTGTTGTTGTATATTTTTATGACTATTGTGCAGTAGCAGGCGTTGAGGTCGTATTTTCCCTTTACCGTCTCGCCAAGCTCCATTGTTGTCGATAGGTCGATGAAGCACTCGGCGGCGTCGGGGTCTTCGGTGAGGGTAAAGTGATTGTTGGCCAATATTTTGCCTGCGTGGCGCTCGATGCCTTCAAGGTCGTTCTGTTCGTTCAGATAGAGGAAGGCGGTGGTGGCGCTGCGTGTGAGCGTTACGGTTACTTTGGCTTGTGGCCACGTCTGATTCTGCAACAGTTGCTTGTAGCTCTGTGGCAGTGCTTCGGTGAAGCTCTCGTCGATGGTGATGCGAACCTCTTGTATGGGCTCTTTCGAGGTGATATTGGTGATGTAAAATTCGGCTGTTCCGTTGTAGTCGGTCTCGATGGAGGGGGTAACCTCGCCGCTTCCCTTGACGAATTTTGCGTTGAGCTTTACGTTGGGGACAACAACGCCGCCACGCGACAGACAGCCGGCAATGGGCAGCCTTATGGCCTTGAACGACTCGCCCTCGACGTTGGTGGTGTTTGTGGTTATTGCCATCCCGCTGAATACGTTTATATAGGCGTTATAAAGTTCGGTGGGAATGTCGATGGTGCGGCCTCCCTGTGTGGTACTCAGGTTCATAAAAAGCCACGGCTCGACCGCTTCGAGACCTTTGCCGTAGAGCAGCAGGGCCTGCGAGAGGTTCATTGCCTCCTCGGCGGCGCGGCCTTTATTCAGATGGTCGAGGCCTTTTTCTATTGCTTGGCTGCGGCGCGCGTCGGAGTTTTTCTTGTGCTCTTTTTTGTCGAGGGTGTAATAGACGTAATATTTCTCGTCGCTTTGATAGCTGTCTTTTAGCTTGGCGCCCTCTATCCACGCGGCCACTTTGTTGAGAATCTTATCCTCGAACAGTTGACGCGATTTTCCATCGACGTCTATTGTGTGCATAAAGGATTCGTTCTCGACCTTTGTGGCTATCTGCGAGGCAATGTCGGCAAGGGCATTCTGCGAGGCTGTCTGCATATAGTCGTCGTCGGATATATTGGCAACGCCTATGCCAATATACTCTTTCTCGGACGTGGGGCGCTCTGTTACCCATTTGGGGGCTTGCGCTGTGGCGTTCATTATGCTTGTGATGACAAGCATAAGAAAAAGAATCCTCTTTTTCATAGTCGTAGGTTTTATAGGTCGGTACTTGTGATTGTTATCATTATGTTGTTGCCGGCTGTTTTTATTTCGGTATCTACTCCGGCCTCGTATAGTGCGTCGCTCAGTGCTTCGGCGAATTTGTTTGTGTTCATCTTTTTGCCTTTCTTATCGACGCGGGGCATTAGTACGTCGTCGAATATGGCCGACTCATCTACTACTCCTTGCAGATGATACTCGCCATTGTAGGCGTTCTCTTCGAGCCACTCCGAGATAAATGCCGAGAGGCGCTTGCCGTTCTTGAGGCGGTCGCGCATTGTTATTCCTGTCTCGTTGAGAACAGAAAATTCAATGACGACGCTTGCGGGTTGCATAAAGTTTTTCTCAATCTGTTTGAGAAAGTCGGGCAGATAGGCCTTTACTGCGAGTGCGCACAGATAGCTTATGTCGGCGTTTTTATTGGGCTTTGTCCAACTGTTCTGCGAGCCCCAATTGTTGTCGGTGGCTGTCTCGTAGGCTTTTAGTATGAGGGCGATGCTGGTGCCTTCGGCGCTGGTGTTTTTCTTAATATCTACTACTACATATACGTCGGCATCGGTGCTGCGCAGAAGCTCTTTGTCGTTCGAGCTTGCGGCGTCGGTCTCAAATTCGGCACGGCGTTGGCTGCTCTTGGGCGCCGAGAGGATGTTCTCGGTCTCGATATTGAGCTCTTGGAAGCCTTTCTCTACCTCGTTGACGGCTGCGCGCAGGTCGAAATTGCTGTTGAGGATTGCTTGGTAGCTCTCTTCGTCCTGCGCAAATGGTACTACGATTATTTTGGGTGATGCTTGCAGGGTGGGGGCGAGGCGTGTGCTCTGGGGGATTGTTGCGGGTTTTTTGTTGCCTCCCGTGTTTCTTTTTACGTCGTTGATGAGCTGTTTCAGGCGTATGGTTATTTTATAGTTTCTTTGGTATTTGCCTCCAACTTTGCTTGCGTCGCCCGCAGCCTCGCACTCGATGAGGTAGCCTGTGTATCTTGCTTGGCTGTTGAAGAATGAGTTTGTATATCCGGGCTTGCTCTCGGTAACAAGCGGGGCATCGTCGTTGACGCCGGTTACTCCCGTGAAGAGCAGGGTGTGGAATAGGGATTTTATGGCGTTTGTTTCGGCGTCGGATTTTTTCTCGCCGAATCCCACTGAGGTGAATGTTCCCTTGCCGTCGCTTTCCGATTCAAAGGAGACTATTTCGAGGTATTCTTGTGCGTTGGCGGTGAGCAGGCTCAAGAATAGTGCGAGGGTGGTTAATACTCTTTTCATAGTGCGGTTTGTTTAAATGGGTGGTTGTGTCTCTTTTTTATTCGCATAAAGGTTGGTTCTATGGCTTTTTTCATAGAACCAACCTATTTGGGTGTCAGAAGTATGAAATTTCGTAGCGTCCCACCGACCTTATCTTTATAGGGGCGGTGTTGGGGTCGCTCTCTTTGTTTTTCTTGTAATCGTCCATCTTTTTGTACATCTGCGAACGTGTCTTTTGCTTTGTTTGTCCTGCGATTATTTCGAGCTGCGAGTAGTTGTTGCCCACTTTTACAATCTTGGCATAGCCTATTCCGTTGTACTCTATTTCGTCGAATATCTCTGTGGGTACGAGTATCTCGAATACAAGGCCTTCGGTTACTAAGGATTTATCTATGCGTGTGTAGAAATGTGTGATTTTCTCTTTTTTCTCGGTGATGTTGGTGTCCTCGACGTAGCTCTCGACGGGGAAATTCTCAACGACAATGAGCCTTGCGGCGCCTTTTGTCTTTTTGAATGTGTCGCTCTTGGCTGTGTTGGTCGAGTACTCTTTACCTTTGGTGTATTTGCCGTCCGAGTAATAGTCGGTGTAGCTGTCCTCGTAGTTTATGGCTATTGTGCCTATAATCTCTTTGGATTTTAGGTCGTAGAGGGTGAGTGTGCCGGTTATTTTGCAGGTATATTTTTTGCTTTGTGTACTTTTGGTTTTTTCTTCTACTTCTTGAACGGTGCAGGATGTTACGTTACCCGTTACGATATATTGGAATTGCTCGTTTGTATCGAGTGATAATACGTCGCTTTTTTGCTGCTGTTCGAGTACCATTTTTATGGTATTTTCATCGACAAGCTCGCAACGGCCCGAGTTTTGCATTCCGCTTATTACGTTGGACTGTATCTGGCTGACGTCGGCGGCGGATATTCCTTTCTCGGCTGTAAATTCGGCTACGTATATCTTGGGGATTATGTTTATACGCTCCTCTTCTTGTGCTATTGCCGAGCCTGCGGCCAGCATCAATGCTATTGTCAGAATGTGTTTATACATAATGTTTGTGGTGTTTATGGGTTAGTAATTTTGTGTTGTTTATATATTGGGGTGCAGTCTGTCGGGCGATTATAGCTTGGCCTTTGCTGCGGCGTGTCCCATATTGGCGGCTTTCTTGAAATTCTGTCGTGCCAGCATTGCGTTCTTGCCGATGCCTCCGCAACCGCTCTCGTATATTACACCCAGCATATAGTAGGCTTCAGCGCTGCCCGAGGCCTTGAATTTCTTTACTGCTTCGAGGCCGTTGCCCTCTTCGTAGGCTTTCATTCCTGCGTCGTAGAGGGGGTCTTTCTTGGGGGCGGGGGCAGCAGCGGGAGCTGCTTCGGCTTTTTGCTGTGTGGCGGCAGGCTTCGCAGCTGGTTTTTGTTGTGCTGCGGGAGCGGGTGCCGGTGCCGGTGCGGGTGCTGCAGCGGGGGCCTCTTGCTGTGCTGCCGCCTCGTCGGGTGCGGGTGCTGTCGGCTGAGTGTTGCCGCCGCCGAATATTATGTATGCGAGCAGAATTACAGCTATCACCGAGCCTAATATGAACCATTTTTTAGAGCCGCCCGAGCTGTTGCCGCCGTTGTGGGGCTGTAGTTTGGGCTGTTGGTCGCTCAGTGCGCCTATGCTTTTGCTCGATTGTTCGATGGGGCGGCGCCCGTCGGTAGCGGTTGCAACGGCGGTTGCTGCTGCGGCAGCGATAATTTCGGGCTGTTGGGCCTTTGTCTCGCTCTTGTACATTGCGTTAATCTCTTCCTCGATGCTTTTTTTCTTATCCTCGACGTCGAGCTCTTGGGCTTTGCGGTTCATCATCTGACGGCCCGCGGCGCCTATCTTGCCGTTTGTGGTGAGCATAAGCTCTTGGTAGGCCATACGATACTCGTTGATGGCTTTTTTCTCGCACTCGACGCAGCGGTTCTTGCCTTTTACCTTGCAGTCGAAGCAGATGCTTTTGCCGCATTTGGGGCAGCGGGCGTGTTTGCCGTCGAAGGGGTTGCCGCAAACTTCGCAAAATTCGGCCTCGCCCTTGCCACCCATCACAATTGTGGTGTTGTTGTTGACGGTGGAGTTGTCGATGCTGTTGGAGCTGCTCTGTATGTTCGAGGTTACGGTTGAGGTGGTGGTTGAGCTGTCTATATTGTTGCTCGTTACGCTGTTGCTGGTGTTGTTTGTGGTGGTCTTGTTTATGCTGCCCATCACATTGTTGCGCGATATGTCCTCGTCGCTTGTGTCGCCTTTGGTGGCTATTGCACCCTCGCTTTTTCGGGTGTTGTCGGTTGTGGGCTCTTGGAGGCGTGCTCCGCAATTATCGCAAAATGTTTCGTTGCCTTCTAATGGTGCGTTGCACTCGGGGCAGTATCTTTCTTCGCTCATAGTGTTTGTTTTTATTTGTTATTTTTCTGTTTTTTTATTTGTTTCTTCAGTTTGCGGGGCAGACGGCGGATGTATTTTGTGGCCGCAGGCTCGGCCGGCGTGTCGCTGAAGATTGATATTGGAGCCGTGGGGAGCGGGGCGGGGGCAAGCAGTTGTGTTCCGTCGGTAAGGGTTATTGATTGGACGCATATATAGTGGCCGGCCTCCTCGATGCTTCCCTTGACGGTGGCCTCGTGGTTGTCGAGCGGCTCAAAGAAGGGGTCGTCCTGCGGGGGAATATTTTCGCGGTAGAGGGTGTATCTCTTTCCATCGGCGGTGTGCAGATGGGCTACTGCTCCTTGTGATTTTGAGCCGGTATCTTGTCGGCTGATTGCTATTTTGCCTTTTGTCTCGCTCATTGTTTTACGGTTTTTTATATGTAACGTATTTTTTTATAGGTTGGCTCCGCACTCTTCGCAGAATCGGTCGCCGGGCTCTATTTTTGCACCGCACTCGGGGCATAATGTCGGGGCGGCTGCTTTGGAGGCAGGCTGTGGTTGCTGCTGTTGCGGTGCGGGTTGCGGCGCATACTGCTGTTGCGGTGCGGGCTGCTGCGCATACTGCGGTTGTTGCGGTTGTTGCGGTGCTGCTCCGCTGCGTGTGGTGTAGTCGAGGGCGCGGTCGTAGGCTGTGTCCATTCGTCCCTCTTGACGGCGTATGCGTTCGTCGCGCTCTTGTAGCTGACGTTCTTTTTCGGCCAGCTGCTCTTGGGCGAGGCGTCTCTCCTCTTGCATCCGCTGATTTTCGCGGTTGTTGCCCAATGCCATTTCCATCATTCGCAGCATTGCCTCGCGGTTCTCGCGGTTCTCGGCGTCGCGGGCGGCACGCTCGGCGCGTACAATCTCTTCGGCTTCGGCTTTTGCGCGACGCTCGTTCTCCATATTGTATTTGCTTTGTGCGTAGGCTTTTGCGCCTTCGCCGCCGGTGAGGGCCCACATTTGCTCGTCGCTCAGCTCGCGGTCCCACTTCATACGCTCAATCTCTTGGGTGTGTTGCAGACGGGCTTTTTCCATTTCGGCTTCGTGCTGACGCTCGTTTTGCTTGGCTTGCTCTTGGGCGCGCTGCATTGCCATAAATTGCTGGAATTGTGCGTCGCTCTCTTCGCGCTCTAATTGGCTCTGGCGCTTGGCGTCGTTAAAGTCCATATCGCGGCGGCGCTGCTCAAGGTCGAGTGAGGCGTTGGCGGCTGCCTTCTCTTTCTCGAGCTGTTTGTAGTAACGGGCGTCGTTGTAGTCGTCGCGTATCATTTCTACCTCTATCTGCTTGCGGGCGATGGTTACGGCTTTGTCGGCCTCGCCTTCGAGGCGGATGCGCTCAAACTCGATGCTGTCGCGCAGCTGCATCATTGCAAGGGCTGTGCCGCGCTTGTATTGTTCGGTCTTTAGTCTGTCGCGCAGGGCGTTCATCTCTTCGTCGCGCACAAGGCCTGTGCGGGCAATCTCGGCAAGGGCGGCCTCGCGCTCGTCGTCGCTGCGGGCCTCGCGTATTATGCGCTCGTTGGCGAGGAGGTACTCGAATTTCTTTAGCTCGTCCTCGCGCAGGATGTTGTCGTGGTTTATTTTGTCGAGCTGTTGTTGTAGCTCGAGTTGTGTGCGTGCCTCGTGCAGAAGCTGGCTGTTCTGTGTGTCGGCCAGACGGTTCTTAAAGTCGTTGGTGCGACGCAGATAGTCGAGCTCTTGCTCGGATAGGTAGAGCTCGCGGCTCAGGGCGGCGAAGCGCTCAAGGTCGGCATTCTCGGCCGATATTTCGACGATGCGCACCATTGATATTCCAAAGAATGCTTCGACGGCGACGTTGTTGATGGAGGCTTTTATTCTGTCGTGAAGCTCTTTGGGGATGCGGTTCGAGGTTATCTCTTCGTTGCACAGCTCGTCCTGCAAAATGCCGCGGATGGTGTCGCTTATCTCATCGACTATGAGTGTGGTGTTCATCATCTGTTTGTCGGTGAGGTAGTGGGTGATGAAGCGCTCGTGGTCGGTGATGCTGAAATAGGCGTTTAATCCGACGCCGATGCTCAGATGGCGCGTCGCGATTGTCATCGGCTTGAATTGTTTGTAGTCGTCGAGGTTGGCTTGCTTGGCGCCTATGAGCAGGGGGAAGGCTTTGTTCAGGAGTATTACCACTGAGAAGGCTGCTCCACGCTTGGCATTTTCGAGGATGGCGCTCTGCTGGCTGTGGTACAGGGCCTCGGCGGGGCTCTCTTGGGGCTTTTTCTCCTCTTCTTTCTTTTTGCTGCTAAAGAGGCTTGTGATAAAGCGCCACCCTTTGCGCAGGATACCCTCTTCTTTGCCCTCTTGGGCTGCTTGTGTAAAGTCGTATGTGCCGCCGCTTATGCTGGCTATCGTGCGACCGTTGGCGCGTATGTAGGCTGTGGTGCCCTCGGAAATTATCACGCCTTTTATTTTGTTGTACGACTCAAACTCGGCCTCGCTGATGACGCGGGCCACCTGTCCGGGCTGTATGTTCCAATAGATGCGCTCGGTTGCACTCTCGATGTCTTGTGGCAGATTGTGCTTTTCGCCGGCTTTACTGTCGGTGATGCGTGTGCCACATTTTGTGCAGAATTTTGCACCGGGCTTAAGGGGTGCGTGGCATTGTGGACAACAATTCTCGGCTTCGATTTTTTTGCCGCAGTGTACGCAGAATTTTGCGCCGGGCTTGATGCTTTCGTTGCAGTGTGGACAGTTCATAGTGGTATGTTTTTGGGTTTTATTTGCTTGTGTTAATGTCGTTTATTTGGCCGCCGGGGGTGGCTGTTACAAGGTAGTAGAGCGGGGTGGCCGAGTCGTCCTCTTGTGCTTTGTATCGGAAATTGTACTCTTCGCTGCCGTCGCTGTAACTGATTTTGAATATGCTCTCGGCGGGGCGCGGGCTCAGTCCGAAATTGCTGTATAGATGGGCGGCTATTGCCTCGTGCATCTGTGCTATATTGGCGTTTACGGCGCTGCGCACACTCTGGAGTATCGAGCCGTTGCTCTGTTGCTTGTCGCTGCTTATCGGGGTGGTGGTGCAGCCTATTGTTTCGCTCTCTTTTATGTGGGGCGAGGTCTCTATGCGTTTGTGTGTGGCTGCTTTATCGCCGTTGACGCTCATAAAGAGTGTGGGGTCGCCGTATAGGTTAAACTCGACTATTGTGAGGGCGGTGAGGGGGTGTCCCGTGCGACCCTCTTTGAGCACGGCGCCGCGGGCAAGGAACATCGCCTGTCCTGTCGAGTAGCCCTCTAAGAGTGTGGCTATGAATTTGTTGGCCATAATGTCGGCGTTGCCTATATGGGCGCTCTGCGGTGTCCAGCCCGGCTGGTCGGTGCAGCCCCACGCCACGCGCGATGAGCCGAGGAAATTCATTGTGTTGGTGTGCATCGAGGAGAGCAACATACTGTGGTGCTTGTCGAGGTTTATGAAGCGGGCGCCGTAGCAGGCTTCGCACACAACGACGTTGGGCGCTTGGGCGGTGGCCATATGCTCGGGTTGAAGCACCATTCGGGTGCGGTTCTCGCCGCGGGGGGCGCCTGCGTATCCGCGTATCTGAAGGGCGTTGCCTCCGTGCAGATTGTAGTAGTAGAGCGAGGCTTCGGTGTTGAGCACTTGTGTTACGTTGCTCTCATCGACCATTGGCGAGAGGATTATGCGGTTGTAGTAGTATTGGTCGGCGAGGCGTCCGTCGTAGTTGCGCATAAGGGGGCGCAGGCTGTCGGCCACTTTTGTCGATACGTTTTTCCAATTGGGGTCGCACTGTCCGTAGGCCTCGGTCAGTGGGATACCGTCGGTGCAGTTTATGTCGCGTTGCAGATAGTCTCTAAGGTCGTCGATGGTGGCGTCGGTGCCAAAGGGCAGACGACCGACGAAGAACAGCGCCGGCTGCTTGAAAATCTGTTGATTTTCGAGCAGGCCGAGCATCTGACTGCCGTAGGGGTAGGAGTAGAGTATGTCGGTGTCGATGCTGTCGTCGTGGGCGTCGTCGGCTATATAGTGCTTGACGGCGGGCATTGGAATTACGTCGTCGCCGCCTATTATAAATAGGTATTGCGACTCTGTTTTCTCGTGCTTGTGGACGTCCATTAGTATCTCCATATAGTCCCAAAGGCTGCTATCGGCGCTCAGTGATACGTGCCTTGCGGCCGAGAAGAAGCCGCTTTTGTGGTAGGTGTAGTTGCCTGCATCGACGAGCTTGTACAATGTTCCCGACGGCTTTTTTATCTCGATGAATTGGTCGATGAGCTCTTTTACCTCGTCGGGGGTGCTTCGGAGCGAGTGTGCCAATTGTGTGATATTGGTGAATATCAGGCAACTGCAATAATAATCGCTCTTATCCTCTTGAGGGGACTGCTGCTCTTGAGCCTCTTGAGGGGCCTCGGGCTGCTGAACCTTTGTGCCGCATTCGCTACAGAAGCGTGCACCTTCTTCTATTTTATTTCCACATTCGGGGCAGTACATATTGTTGTGTGTTTGTGTGTTTGACGATGTTTTTTGGGGGGCGCTTATTCTTTAAGGTATTTTTCGCGTCGTTTGCTCACTCCGCTGACGTAGTTGCGTGCCTCTTCGGTGCTGAGGCGGCTGGTCAGATGGTTGTATAGTTGTGTGTAGTTGTATCTGTTTATCAATGGGATGGCGCTGCCCAGATTGGTGTTGCCCGTGAATGCGCGGCTCACGTTGCCGGCGCCTGTGTTGTAGCTTGCAATGACGCACAAGCGGCGGCAGTCGGGGTCGGTAACGCCGCTGAATTGGTTCATCAGTATGCGCAGATAGGCTGTGCCAAGCTCAATGTTCTGATGGGGGACGTAAAGGTAGCTTTTTGTGGGTACCCAATCGCGCTTATAGACGTAGCGGTAGGCGTCGTAGCCGCCCGAGCGGGGCACTAATTGCATCAGGCCGTAGGCGGGAACGTGGCTGGTGGCCTCGGGGTTGAAATATGATTCTTGCTCCATTACTGCGTATATGAGCGGTTGCTCAATTTGGAATTTCTGCGAGTAGGTTGCCACGTGGTCTTTGTATAGTGCTGCGTTTTTTGAGATGTTGTCGGTTACCATACTCATTTTTACCTGTACGACGGTGCGGCTTTTGTTGTCGCTGCCTTTTATGGTTACGCTGCGCTTGGGGCTTTGTCGGGCGGCGACTGTGGCTATTGCGCGGGCCGAGTATAGCTCGCGTGCGCGCTCGATGGCCTCTTGGCGTCGGCGGGCGTTGTCGTTACCGCTCTGTTGCATCACGCGGGCGGCCATTGTGGTGTCGCTGCTGCTTGTCTGAGTGGATTGTGCCTGTGCCATTTCTAATTCTTTACCGCGTACTTTGGGCGTTGGTGGGGCGGGACGGAGGCTGCGAGGCTGTGCTTGTGCAACCTCGGCGCTGTCGGGGAATGTATATTTTGATAGGTCAACAAGCCCTTCGAGGATGGGGCGCTGTGTCAGAAATTGGTTAATATCGACTTTTGACGAGTAGGGACAGGTGGTGCCTCGACTGTCAAGCATTTTTTCAATTGTTTGAGCAATGCGACGGTCAATCTCGGCCGAGTCGTAACGCTGAATGTCGTCGAAGGCTACCTCGATGAGTATGTCGCCCGTCTCGAAATTGACTATTGAACGCGATTGGTAGTCGTCGCTGTATTCAACCCACTCGCTTTTTGTGTCGTCGATGATTGTGTCGTTGCCCCAGACCTTTTTTACCGATTTTACGTAGTCGAGGTACTCTTTGCGCATCTGCTGCTCGTAGCGCTCGTACTCTTTGCGGGCCTCCTCGGCCATTTTTGCAAATGCCTCGCGCTCGCTCTTGGCTTCGGCCTCGAATTTGTTGCGCAGGGTGTCGGACGTAAGTGTCTCTTGCGCCGAAAGGCCTGCTGCAAAGGCTGATAGTATAAATGTAAGCAATATGTTCCTCATAATATTATTATTACTGTCCGCTAAAGACGTGAATTCCCTCCCAACTTGCTGAAATAGATAAGTTGGGAGTTATTTTCATATCAGACAAGCCCCTCTTATGAGCTTATTACCTCCTTAGGTGGTGGTTCTGCTGCCTCCATAAGCAT
>JAFQVS010000009.1 GCA_017407905.1 Bacteroidaceae bacterium
ATGTCTTGTTACGATTTACGCTTGTTTTGATTTGCAACACTAAGATAAGTGAAAAATCTGACATGGCAAAATCCTGAGCAACTTTTTGTTGCTCAGGAACTTATAAATAAAGTTAAATCAAAGTGTTGCGGAATTAAGGTTTACTTTAGATTTTTACAGCGAGTGCAGCGTATATTCGCCGATAGGCAAATATAAGAACAAACGAGCAAAATAGGCAAAGTTTACTTTGAATTTTACAGCGAGTGCAGTGTATTTTCGCTTGAAAAGCAAAGATAGCAACAAAATATCAATTTATAAACTTTTCAAATATTTATATTTAGGAGAAACAAGTAATTACGCATAGACGAATAGAGACAATAAGCACCAACCCTACTCCATTTTACTCCATTCACACCAATTTTAGACATTTATCAAAATAAAATGTTTTTTATATAATTTTTTGTGTATATTTGCGACAAGCCGCGAACATATAAGCGGCTCAGAATTAAAAAACCAAGTAAACTTGTTTTTTTTCTTCTCTCGCCTTTTGCGATATTTGCCTTGAAGTGAGCAAATACTGCGCCACAGAGATATAAATAGCACGCAATTAAATAATTGCGCTGTATATATGTAAAATTTATAAAAGATTAAAAACATAAGAAGCCGTTATACACAATCTGTGCGATGAATCAGACAACAGAGACAGAACAGCAGAAAGAGTGGTTCGTGCTGCGAGTAACCTACCAGCGCGAGCTATCGGCCAAAGAGAAATTAGAGGCTCTTGGCATTACCTGTTTTGTTCCCACGAAGATAGCACGCAAGATGGACAAAAGTGGCAAATACATAAAGAAACGAGTATCGGCACTGCATAATTACATTTTCGTTAACAGCACAAGGGGTAGCATCGACAATATCAAGCAACATAAAATCCCGTGGCTCAGATATGTAATCGACCACAAGCGCGATAACACAAAAAGCACGGTGCTCACCGTCCCCGAAAAGCAGATGCTCGACTTTATTGCAATTGCCGGAAGCGACGACGAGAGAATAGAATACATAAGCGAAGAACAAATAAGCCTTACCCGCGGCGAACGAGTGCGCATACTCGGCGGCCCGTTCGAGGGGGTCGAAGGAATTTTTATGAAAATAAACAATAAAAGAGGTCGTTGTGTCGTTGTAAAAATAGAAGGAATAACAGCCGTTGCAACAGCCACAATCCCCTCGATATTGGTCGAGAAAATATCATAAAAGCTAAAGAGAGAATTAACATATAAAACACAAAAGCTAAAAAAGAAAGCAATATGTTATCAATACTTTACCATCTAATAATTCCTTTCTTGGTAGCATTCATAGCAACATTATGGATACACCCCAAAATTCTAAAGATTGCCATTATAAAAAATTTGGTAGATAACCCCGACGCCCGCAAATTGCAGCGCCGCCCCACCCCTGTGATGGGAGGATTGGCCGTCTTTTTCGGCCTGCTCATTGGTATGTGCAGCTCGCAGCTTATCACCAAAGACTATATGTTCATATATTTAGCGGCAATGTCGATTATGCTTTACACAGGCACAATTGACGATATTCTCGACCTTTCGCCGATATTGAGATTCGCAATAGAGATTGCCGTCGTTACGCTGCTGATGGTAATTACAAGCCACTCGGTAAACAATTTCTTTGGACTGTGGGGCGTTTACGCCATTCCCATTTGGTGCGCCATACCGCTGACCATAGTCGCAGCCGTGGGAATAATAAATGCCATAAACCTAATAGACGGCGTCAACGGCCTCTCGACCGGATTCTGTGTGATGGCCTGCTCATTGTTTGCGATACTGTTTGTGCTCTCGAACAACATTCCGATGGCAATCATTGCAATGTCGGCAGCCGGTGCAATTATCCCGTTCTTCCTGCATAATGTATTCGGAAACAACACGCGTATGTTCATTGGCGACGGCGGCGCGCTTGTAATGGGAATAATTATGTCAATTTTCATTATGAACATTCTGTGTGCAAACTCCCTGAGCAGCGAGCTTGCCGATAAGAATATCGGCCTCATCCCCTTCTGCCTTGCGGTTCTTTCGGTGCCGGTATTCGACACGCTGCGTGTAATGTCGATGCGTATAATACACGGAACGTCGCCCTTTAATGCCGATAAAACTCACCTGCACCATCTGTTCATCGACCTCGGATTCTCGCACATTGGAACAACATTCTCTATCCTCAGTCTGAACACTTTTGTCGTGTTATGTTGGCTTGTGTCTTATCTGCTGGGGGCATCGGTGGATGTTCAGCTTTACGTGGTTCTAATCTTCAGCATACTTATAACTTTTGTATTTTACCGATTCATTCGTGTACAGATAAGGAAAAATACAAGAATCTATAAGATATTGCACTCTATCAGTAAATTCAGCCATTTTGAGAAAAAGGATTTTTGGAAGAAGATAGAGACTATGATTGATAAAATATAAAAAGAGAGTAAGCATCTAAAAAATATCCTGCAACAGATTATTTGTTGCAGGATATTTTTTTACGGGATTATTCTCAGCCCGATAATAATCCTTTAAAAGCCATCATTATCAGTAGCTGAAATTTATCTGCTGCACGGCTATCAGTTTATCGTATCGGGCACCAAACTCACGATGATAGACAAAGATAAGATACTCATTCTCTGTGTTAAAAAAGTCGCCCTCGGCAGTAGCGGTAAGCGCTTTACGCTGCCCCTCGGGCAGCCACACGTAACGGTAATTATGGACGCCGAATTTCATTAGCTGCGAGCTCAGATAGGCCCCTTCAGCATAATCATAGACAAGAATATTGCTGTCGGTAAAAAGGTTCCCCCAATAATCGCCCAAAAGATAGTAGTTGCCTCCGCTGCGATAGGGAGCATCGAGCCTGAAGTGCACAAGCGCATAGTCGGCCTCGATGGCACTGCCGTAACCTTCGAGGGTGTTTGTGTAGAAACGCCCATTCTCGTCGCGGGTATTGGAGTAGGAGCGCAAGGGGGCATCGGCGTACAGCTCGGCGTGATAATGAGGGTCGAGGAATGAGACACGCTCGACGTTCATTCCCGGCCGATGAGGATCGGTGAGTTCGAAGCGGCGATACTCGTTGCCCGCATCGAAGATAAGCGCCTTATTATAAACATATTCCAAGCGGTCGGAGGTTACGTATGTAGGCTTTATGGCCTCGACGAAATTGTCGAGGCGGCGATTCTGAAACACCCTCACTTTTACGTCGGTAACGGGCGAGGAGATATTGTAACCGGCATAATCGACCACAAAGCTCACCTGCTGGTGGGTGGCGTTGCGGTCAATCTCGGTGTCAGGGCTCACGCGAGCCTCTACCCTTACGCGCGGCTCCACCACCGCGAAGCCAAAGACTGCCACGGGCGAAGAGCCGTCGGCCTCGTCGTCGTAAATCTCGACCTTATAATTCCCCGAGACTTTCGGCGCTGCATCCTCGTTGGGCAGATAAAATTGGTAGCGCGTGTATAGCTGTGTGGTATTTTCGGAATTTTGCCAGTCGTCTATGGGGCGGTCGTTAAAGCCATCGAGATAGTCTATGGGCATAAGCTCCGAGGCCGACCAATCGGCGGTGCAGTGCACCAAGCGATAGGTGTAACGATGATAGGTGTGCGAGAGTTCGTCGAATGAGAAGAGTATCTCGTCGTCGCTGCCGAGCGTCAGTACAGGGGGAGCCTCACTGCGCTCGTTGACCTCCATTTGCAGGGAGCGAATGTTCGAGGCATACGACCGCGTGAATTGCGCTGCAAGCGTTAAGGGCAGCAATGAGAGGAAAAAGGATAATACTCTGAGCATAGATATTTTTTCTTATTTCGCCACTAAGTTAAGTAAATAAACCGAAAAAGTGCGTATATTTGCTGTAAACAGCGAATATATATTGCGCTCGCTGTGTAAAATATTGAAGTAAACTTCATATTTTCCGCTCGCTTGTTACTGTATTTGCAGTAAACAGCGAATATTTTCTGCGCTCGCTGTGTAAAATATTGAAGTAAACTTCATATTTTCCGCTCGCTTGTTAGTATATTTGATGTAGTTTGATTAAGATTCTTTGAGTATCAAACCATTAAGAAGAACTTGCATGA
>JAFQVS010000083.1 GCA_017407905.1 Bacteroidaceae bacterium
GTACGTAGCTTACGCTGCCGAAGGTGTTGTTGTTCATCAGCAGGGGCTGTTTGTCTTGTAGTATAAGGTGTGTGGCGGCCGATGAGGGCACTGCGCCTGTGCCTATCGCTGCGTTGCTGTTGAGTGTTACGGTGGCGAGCGTTGTGCAGCCGTCGAATGCGTAGTTGCCTATTGTGGTGGCCTTGCTGTCTACCTCTACTGTTTGAATGTCGGCGCGGTTGTCGTACCACGGTGCTGTGCCCGGCGTGTAGTCGTACATTGCTCCGCTGCCGGTGATTACAAGATTTTTCTCTATTTTATAATATATGTAGCTGAGATTGTCGCCACATTTTCCTATTGCTATTTCGTCGTAGTTGCCTTTGTATATGTTGTCGGCTAAGGCGTCTGACCCAAGGTCGTCGAGAATGCTTTGTATCTCGTCATCGGTTGTGCTCTCGGGGACAACTATTATGACATCCTCAAGGTTGGTGTCGGCTAAATTGTCGGGGTTTATGTTGGGTATATCACCGGCGCCTTTGTTGTTGTCGAATATGATGATTGAAACATTGGGGAGGTCGTTTAGGACGTCGGGGCCAATTTGGGTTATTCCGTCGCCCAATACTATTATGGATATGTAGTCGCTGTATTGCTTCCACGGGGTGCTTTTGCCTGTAACGCTATTTTGGTTGCCCGAGGAGGTGAGCAGCAGTATGCCTGTCTCGGTATCGACGCTCCATCGAATTTTTTTATCTACTGTTTCGCTGTAAATTTCGGCGTGCGCCCCCAAAAATGTAAATAAAATTAGTGTGATTGTTAATAATAGCTTTCTCATATTTTATTTCTTAGTTTGATTTTTGACAGAAATGGTAGTTGGAGCCTCTGTTTGTGCTCCCTTGAAATTTTTTGCAAAGATAATGCTTATTTGCTTGATAAACAAAGATTTTAAGATATATATGCAAATAGGGGGGGTAATGCGTTGAATGTCAATAAGATAGCGGCGGGGTGTGCTGGCTTGGACGGCTCTGTAAAAACAATCTTCCCCGCTATTGAAATTTTTCAATAGCGGGGAAGATTGTGTGTGTCTTGTTTATGGGACTAAAAATCGGATATTTTTTTATGTTTCAGTGTATGGCTTCTGTAGGATTATTTCTTTTCAGACCTGCGATGCTTGTCGCGTCCGCGCTCCCACATTTGTCGGATGGTCTCTTTCTGAAAATGCTCTTCGGCGCGTTGTATGCCTAATATCTTGGAGGCGGGCACTGCTTCGAGGTATTTTGTTATGTACTCTTTTTCGAGCTCGGCAATTTTTATTTTGGCGTCGGCAAATTCGTTGACGATGAGCAGGCATTTTTCTTCGCTGTGCTCTTTCCCGTATTTTGCGTTTACTTTGTCGCGGGCTTCTTTGTTTATGAGCCACTTCTTCTTTTGAAGCTCGAAGAAGATGGGGAAGACGGCTTCGGCCTCTTGGGGGGTGAGCTTGGCGTGTGTGGTGATGAAATTGCGTTGACGCTCTTGAAATTCTTTTAGCGAGAAGCGTTTCTTACCTCGGTTGTGCTCGTCGGGGGTGTCTTGCGCTGCGGCGGTTGACGCAATGCAAAGGATGGCTATCAGTGTAAATAGAATTTTTTTCATTTTGGTTGGTTTTTAAAGGTCGGTGTTGCTGCTTGCAAGGTAGCTGTATAGTGTGTAATCGTCGATGTTGAGTGTTTCGTAAAAATCGTCGAAATAGTCGCTGCTGTACTCTTCGGCGTATGTATGGGGAGGCTCGATGCTCGAAAGGTCGTTGTAGTACATCAGACCGCACATTGTAAAGAGTAGCACTATTGAGGCTGCGTAGCTCCATATTCGCTTGGGCGAGGCAAGGGGGCGTGTCTTTGTAGGTGCCTGCGACGATTGTATGCGTGCCATCACTCTGTCGGGCAGGCTCTCGAAATAGCCGTCGGGCAGGGTGAATGTTTTTTTGCGGGGGTTAATATCTTCTAATTTCATATTCTCTCTTTTTGTGTGCCGGGCAAGGCTTTTTACCTTGTCTGTTATTTTGACTTTTTTCTATTGTAAAGGTTTAATCGTTTTTTTTGATGTAGTCTCCTATTTTTTTTACTGCTATATGGTATGAGGCTTTCAGGGCGCCGATGCTTGTGCCTAATAATTCGGATATTTCTTCGTATTTCATTTCCTCGAAATATTTTAGGCAGAATATTATGTGTTGTTTGTGGGGCAGGCGGCTGACGGCTTCTTGCAGAAGGGCATCGGCGTGGCTGCCGTTGAAATATTTGTCGCTTTCGAGCTGTTCGACCATAGAGACCTCTTCGCTGTCGAGCGGTACGTAAGCGGGTGGCTTGTGCGATAGGAAGGTGAGTGTCTCGTTTATGGCTATGCGGTGGAGCCACGTTGAGAGCTGTGAGTCGCCTCGGAAATTGTTAATGTTGTTCCACGCTTTTATGAAGGTGTTTTGCAGTATGTCGTCGGTGTCGTCGTGGCTCAGTACGATGCGACGTATTTGCCAATAGAGCTGCTTGCTGTTTTGCTTGACAAGGAGGGTGAAGGCTGCGTTCTGCAAGGCGGGGTCTTGCAGGGCCTTTAGTAGCTCTTTGTCGTTGTCTTTGCTTGCCTCTATTGTCATTTTCTCTCTTTTGCCTTTTTGGCTTATCTTTTTTTTGACTGTTTTTTTGTGAAAAGGTTTAATCTATTTTATGTCGAAAATTAGGCCTTCGTCGGCAAGATGGGTTGCGGGGAATATTTCTTGGGCCTCGCGGAGTAGGAGGCTGTCGTCCTTGTATCGCGACGAGAAGTGCCCGATTATCAATTGTTTGACCTCTGCGTCGAGGGCTATTTGTGCTGCTTGTCGGGCGGTGCTGTGGTAGGTCTCTCGGGCGCGGGCGTGCTCGGTGCGGGCGAATGTGGCTTCGTGGTACAGTAGGTCGGCTCTGTGTATATGTTCGATTATCGAGGGGCAGGGGAGGGTGTCGCTGCAATAGGCATAGCTGCGCGAGGGGTCGGGGGCGGTGGTGAGGCGCCCGTTGGGGACGAGGGTGCCGTCGGGGGTGGTGTAGTGGGCTCCCTCTTTCAGTGCTGCTCTTAGGTGGATGGGGATATTGTAGTATTCTATCATCGAGCCTATCAGATGGCGCTTTTTGGGCTTCTCTTTAAATAAAAACCCGCAGCAGGGGAGGCGATGCTCAAGGGGCAGTGTCTCGATTGTTATGCTGTTGTCCTCGTATATTGTGGTGTGGAGGGTGGCGTCGATGGGGTGAAAGTATAGCGCATAGCCGAGCCCTTTGCAGAAGAAATCGAGCTGCGGTTGCATAAGGCGTTGCAGCAGTGGGTCGGCGTATATGTGCAGGGGGGCTTTGCGTCCCAGAAGGGCAAAGGTGGATATGAGGCCTATGAGCCCGAAGCAGTGGTCGCCGTGCAGATGCGAGATGAATATGTGGTTGACGAATGAAAAGTGTATGTGCGAGCGGCGCATCTGTAGCTGGGTGCCCTCGCCGCAGTCAATCATAAATTGTTTGTTGCCTATGCGCACTATCTGTGAGGTGGCGTTGTGGCGTGTGGTCGGCAGGGCCGATCCGCAGCCTAATATATGTACTTCAAATGGTTCCATTGCTATGATGCTTACTCTTTTATCAGCTTGAAGCGTAGGCGCAGGGTGCCACTCTCCCACGTGTGGCTGATTATTTTGAATGTTCCAATCTCGCTTGTGTTGCTGACGTGTGTGCCGATGCAGGCGCAAAGGTCGTAGTCGCCTATGCGGACGATGCGCAGTGTGTCGCCGGCCTCTTCGGGCAGCTTGCTTAGGTCGATGCTCGGGGGCAGGCTCTCGCGTGTGCAGTATTCTGTCGTTACGGGCAGGTTCTGTGCTATTACGTTGTTCACTTGTGTCTCGATGGCTGTTATCTGCTCGTCGCTTGGGGCGGCAGGCAGCAGGTAGTCGCATTTGCTCTTTTTGCGCTCTATATGGGCGTTGCGGCTTCTTGGGCAGCCGAACATTCGCACCATCGTTTGGTTGAGGATGTGCTCGGCTGTGTGCATAGGTGGGTATTCTACTTTGTTATGCTTGTTTAGAATAGGTGTTTCGGTGGTCATTGGTCAATATGAGTAATATGCAAAATGTGCATAAAAGTTATTCTGACAACAAATATAATTCCATTTTTGAACCTGTGCAATTTTTGCACAGGTGATATTTATTAACATAAGCTGTCGCATTTTTTGCGACAACTGATGTTTTCATCTTGACCGTTCTAATAACAGAAAAATCATATTAAATTTTATCATAGGCTTCCCCAAGTATGTTGATGTGTTATATCCATTCTTCTTTGCATAATCTGCTATTGAATTACGTATGTCAGTCGGGTAGTATATTGAGAGAAGTTTTTTTGCTAAAAGCTCGTGCCAGGCTATAGGTGTCCTTATTTTTGTAATATCATCGACTTTTCCAATTCCTAATGCGATAGCTACTGGACTTTTGCAAAAATCACCTCGCTCGGCAACGGGTTCAATGTCAAAAGCTGATTTCACGTCATCGACAAACTTTTTTATCATTAACAAGTCTTCAAATAAATTCAATTCTACAATATAATCCAGTTCGGCCTTTACTAATGTTCCTATAAAGTCATTTGGGGTTTCATAGAGTCTTTTTAACCCCCAATTTGTTTGAAAAAACAATGATTCAATCATTGCCTTTTGCTTAATGGTGTTCTTCCGTTTTTGTAGATGTTTGTTCTTCATTATAGTATTGTTTTTTACTATATATAATACGAAAGGATTTGTCGTTTTTTACGTAAAACTATCTAAAGATGTGCGTAAACTTTGCATACCATAATGAAAATATTATTTAGGAAATAAAAAAAACAATGCAATGCAATGATTTTGCATAGGCGTACATTATATTTGCAGTGTATAACGAGTATAAGTTATGATAAGCAAGACATTTAATCGTTACATTTGGCTATTGAATACGCTTCTTCAATATAAGCAACTTACCTTTGAAGAGATAAATACATTCTGGAGGGAAAGTTGTTTGGGCGATGGTGCTTCGTTGCCGTTGCGTACATTCCACCAGCATAAAAGTGCTGTTGAGGAGTTATTCGGTATTGAAATAAAATGCAATCCTTCAAATGGATACAGATACTACATATCTTCTCCCGATACATTGAAGAACGACAGTATCCGCAAATGGCTATTGAATTCATTTACCCTGTCCAATATGATAACGGTAGGGCACAATATGAAAGGGCGGATTTTGTTTGAGGATATACCTCGCGGGACAGAATATCTGCAAACGATTATTGAGGCAATGCAGAAATCGAAAGAACTTCAAGTCGATTATCAACCGTTCTATGGGCATAGAGAAACATATAACATTCAGCCTTACGCTATGAAGGTTTACCACCAACGGTGGTATGTGGTCGGTTACATTAAAGAAATTGGGAGTATAAGGAATATTGCACTCGACCGCACACTTGAAATGAACCTGTCTGCTACCTCATTTATATTGCCGAAGGATTTTGATGCAGAAAAGTATTATGCCAATACGGTCGGGATATTTGTGAATGAGGAACTGAAACCTACTAAAGTGAAGATAAGAGCCTACGGCAGGCAGATAGAATATTTGCGTTCGTTACCGCTTCACCGTTCCCAGAAAGAGAGGGCTTCCAAATATGGTGAATTCTGCGATTTTGAGTACAAATTATGCCTGACTCCCGAACTCTCAACCCATATACTCGCAATGGGTGAAAATGTTGAGGTGCTGGAGCCTATGGAACTGCGAGAGGAGATAAAAAGAAGATTAGAAGAATGTTTAACTAAATATAAATGAGATTATGGCAGAAATAGGTTTAGGTTATGGTAGTGAATTCCAGTTGATGCGTTTTCTTGGACACCACCGCAATTATTTGAACAGAATCATCCAGGATTCACTTAAGAATGAAGGTGTAATTGAGTGGCTTGATTTTCCTGTAAATGAAAATCGTTGTTCAGGTGATGGCGAATGGAAAGGGATAGGGTGTTTTAAGGGACATTTAGCCAACTACGAGGAAATAAACAAGAAATGGAAGGATTTTTGGCCACAGAGTGGGAGTTCTATGAATTGGGACGGTGTATTTAAGATTGGCGATATCTGGTTCTTTGTAGAGGCTAAAGCACACAGAGAAGAATCATTCCAAAGATGCTGTGCCAGTTCTGAGAGAAGCTTCAAAATAATTAGAAAATCTTTACAAAGGACCCAGGAAGAGCTAACAGGTTCCTCAACTGTAGATTGGATTAATACCAACTGCTATCAGTTGGCAAACAGATTGGCCTTCATATACTTCTGCAAAGAATGTGGCATTAAGGCAAAGTTAGTCTACATAGGCTTTATAAATGGATATAGAAGGAAAAAAGACGAAGTTCAATCGGTTGAAGAATGGATGGGAATATGGAAAGAAGAAATGGAAACCCTCGGTTTGAATATTGAGGAAATGTCGCCTTATATTTCGTTTGTTCATCCCGATTGTCTTAATCCACAATATAAGTAAAAGGTAGCATTGGTATGCAAAGTTCTTGCACACCTTCTTCTCCTCAATGCTTATAAAGACAGATTCTTTTCGTATATATTATAGAAAACCTAAAATTCAGTAATATATGGAAAAGAGGAAAATAAAAATGTGTGAGCAGTATTTTTCTATTGAAGATGAGTTGCAACTTATAAAGGATATAAAATCGGGAGGGACTGAAAGGGAATTGGCTATTGAAAAACTTTCCCATTCAAAATTACGCTTTGTAACGGCTGTTGCGAAAATATTCAAAGGGTGTGGCTTGTCTATGGAAGAACTTATAAATGCAGGAAACGAAGGACTGGTGCTTGCCGCTGAAAATTATGATGAGTCCCGTGGCTTTAAGTTTATGAGTTACGCCGTGTGGTGGATAAAGCAAAGCATTATGCAAA
>JAFQVS010000084.1 GCA_017407905.1 Bacteroidaceae bacterium
GAAAGGGATAACATACCAGTATTATTTTGGAACAGAAAAATCCATTCAATACCTCGAAAAGTTATGATGAACGCTGATTTTAACTATATGAAAGAGGCATTAGCTGCCGACCTTGCAGAATTTCTTGCAAAGGACTTTAATATGACCATTACTGAGGCTCTTGATGCAATGTATGATTCCGAGACTTATTCAAAATTGTGCGATCCTAATACTGGACTATATTTTCAAAGTTCGCAGTATGTATATTCTTTTTTGAAGAATGAATTGCTAACTGCGAAGATGGGATAATACACAATTCTTATATACATAGTATATAAATACATAGGTGTTTCTTTTAAAAAATACTATAAAAGTCATGAGCTAAGTCCACTTCTGAGAAACAGTTGACAAAGAATTTCTATTTATCATGAAGGATGTACTCGTAAATAGGAATCACATTCCAACTCTGTCTTAATTGTTCAAAGATTAACTCTAAATGTGGAAAACGAAAATCTCCATTATTATCCACGTTGATTTATGTTACTTTAATTCATCCGCATTATATGTATGCGGATGATAAAGTAAAGTTATATGTTTAAAGGTAGGGAAAAAGAACTTTATATTATTCTTTCCCTACCTTCTGTTATATATTTGCTGGCCAAAAGAAAAACCATGGTTTATTCCTTTTCCTTTTCCTTTCTGAAATCATGCATTTGCTACACTCAAGTGACATTATTTTCTTTTTACTTCAAATTAATACTCCTAAAAAAGTAGCTAACATGCAGTTACAAAGACTAATACACTCGTGTTGCAGTTGTCTTTAATATTGCTCTTTTTAAAATATATAAAATTTATATTACAAATATAACCTTTTAATATATAATTTAAAAAATATTCCTAAATTTGCGCTAATTGAGGGCGTGTGTGTCGATTGTACAGAAAATTACCGTGCCGTGGCAAATGTTCCCCAAAAAACCGAATAAAATTTTTTACTAACATTTAATAAAATTATCTCAATGAAAAAGATTTGTTTTATGCTCGTCTCTTTATTGTGCCTCTCGTATGCAGCAATGGCACAGACCGAGCCTGTAACCGAATTGTCGCAGCTGAGCAACGACAAGGTTTACACGTTGAAAAGTGAGCGTGCTTTTCTGCTCTACAGCGCAGCAGATGGAGTTTCGGGGCAAATTTGTTCCAGCACCGGCTCGGCTGTGGGAACAGTGGCGCAGAACCCTCTCGACCCCAACCAACAGTTTAGAATCGAGAAGCAGGGCAACAACTACTATCTCTTCAGTGTAGGTGCCGGAAAGTATGTAAATGCCAACGGTAACTACGAGGCAACGGCATCTACTGCCCTTACATTGCAGAGTGTGGGCGGCAACTACCCGTGGAAGCTCCTTTTGGGCGGTAACGGTATGAATTCTCAGGTTCAGGGACAGATGCCCGCCGGAATTGTCGTAAACTCGTGGACAACAACCGATGCAGGAAACTGCTACGCAATTGAGGCCGTATCGCTCGACCCCGTGGAATATACAATCCACGTGCTTGGAACCGACAGCGAGGCTGCGGGTGTTGTATATAACGACGTTGAGTACAAGAACAACGGTACATTCTCGACAAAGGACGTACTTAAAAAAGCCGACTTTAGCGCACTGCCCGTCGAGGGTAAAGTGGCAGTCGTGAGCATCGACAGCAAGAATGTATATGTAAGCTACTTCGACGAGGCTACAAAATTCTACACAATCCAAAATGGAAAGGGTGGTTACGTGAGCCTTAACCCCGGCTACGTGAGCGGAGGCAATATGACCCTCGCCAACCAAAATGCTCCTCAGGACAATCAGGGTATTTGGGCCTTTGTGAAAGAGGGTAACGCTTATAAGGTATATAACTACTCGACAGGCCTTGCAAAGGTACTCGGAATGACAGGCAGCGAGGCTGGTGCACGCGCCAAAATGGTTGACCCCGAGGGAACATCATATACCATCGAATTTGACGGTACATTTAATTTCGGCAATGGCGAGCCCTCGTACATTAAGCTCAAAGGAACATCGAGCAACTATTGGAACGACCGCGGCAGCTATCTTGCATTGTGGAACAGCTCGGGCGCGATAGGCGATACAGGCAGTAAATTCTTCCTCGACGAGGTTGACTATGTCGATTTTCCCGATGAGTATTTCTACGAGGTTTCCGAGATTGAGGGTATTGCAGCATACTCGCCCAAGAACCCCAATACTCTGTGGTACACAACATCGGCCGAGGCTGCCGGCGTAAGCTATCCGTGGATGGAGTATGCTCTGCCTTTGGGTAACGGCGAGCTTGGCTGTATGGTATTCGGCGGCGTACACAACGAGGAGCTTCAGTTTAACGAAAAAACACTGTGGAGCGGCCCCGCAAATACCGTAGGCGCAGGCGGCGGTAACCGTACATTTATGAATTTCGGTTCGCTCATAATCACCAACCTCGACAAGGCTATCTGGGAGGGTGTAACCGACTACGTTCGCTACCTCGACATTGAGGATGGTATTGCAGGCGTCGAGTTTAAGAACGCCAACGGCACAAAGCAGATACGTAAATTCTTCAGCTCGGCTCCCGACTCGGTAATTGTGGGCCGTTACACCGTCGAGGGCGACGAGAAGATTAACCTTCTCTTCAAGCTCTATCCCGGAACAAGCATCGGTGCAAGCGACGTAACATACGAGAATGGCGCAGGATGGTTCACGGGCAAAATGACCTCTGTAAGCCACGCTGCACGCATCAAGGTAGTTGCCGATGAGGGTGCCACAGTTACTACATCTTCAAAGGGTATCACTGTAAATGGTGCAACAGAGGTAACATTCTTCCTTAAGGGCGGAACAAACTTCAACGGTGATATGGAGGTTCTCGACAACTACTTCACAAACGAGACCGCTGCCGACGTTAACACACGCGTCGGCGCCGAGATTGAGGCTGCCGCGGCTAAGGAGTATGCCGCTCTTGAGGCTGCTCACATCGAGGACTTTACAGCAATCACAAAGCGTATGACATTCGACCTCGGACTGACAACTCCCACAGTCGATACAAAGACACTCGTCGATAATTACTATCCCAAGAATACTGCTGCCAACAGCACAGCCAACGACCATCTGTTCCTTGAGCAGCTGTATTTCCACTTTGGACGTTATTTGGCAATAAGCTCGAACCGCAAGCCCATTGCAGCCCCCAACAACCTTCAGGGTATTTGGAACGACCGTGGTACCGACTCGCCGTGGAATTCTGATATTCACACAAATATCAACATTCAGATGAACTATTGGCCCACCGAGATTACGAACCTCTCCGACCTGCACAAGCCTTACGTTAACTTCATCATCCGCGGTGCACAGAGCGCCGGCTGGAAAGAGGTAGGCAAGCGTTATAATAACGGACACGGCTGGAGCGTTCTTACCGAGTCGTCGCTTTACAACAGTATGAGTACTTGGGGCGACAACTATCTTGTTGCCAACGTATGGTACACAAGCCACTTGTGGACACACTACCGCTATACTCAGGATAAGGAATTTTTGAAGAAGGCCTTCCCCGTAATGTGGAGCTGCGCCGAATTCTGGTTCCATCGTCTCATCGAAGACCGCAGAGTTAAGGATGGTACATTTGTTGCTCCCAATGAGTTTAGTGCCGAGCAGCACGGAAACGAGAGCGAGGATGGTACGGCACACGCACAGCAGATGATTAGCTATCTGTTCCAGAATCTGAGCGAGGCTATCGAGATTCTCGGTGTCGAGGAGACAGGCCTCACAGCAGCCGAGGTCGAGAAACTGAACCTCTACCTCGAAAAGACCGATAAGGGTCTGCACACCGAGGTTTACGATGGCGCTTGGGGTAATCCCTTCAACGGTGTCAAGAAGGGCGAGACACTGCTGCGCGAGTGGAAATATTCGCCTTACAGCGTAGGTGAGAGAGGCCACCGCCACATTTCGCACCTTATGGCTCTGTTCCCAATGGACCAAATTACTCCCGAGAGCGAGTATTTTGTGCCCGCCGTTAATGCTCTGAAGCATCGTGGCGACGCCGCAACAGGATGGTCGATGGGTTGGAAGGTTAACCTCTGGGCTCGCGCTCAGGATGGCGACCACGCTCACATTATCATCAAGAATGCTCTGAAGCACTCTACAACATACGGAACCGACCAAGGTCAGGGTGGTATCTACTACAACCTCTTCGACAGCCACGCTCCTTTCCAGATTGACGGTAACTTTGGTGTATGCTCGGGTATGGCCGAGATGCTGTTGCAGAGCGCACACGGATACATCAACATTCTGCCTGCGCTTCCCGCAGTGTGGAAGAAGAACGGTAACGTAACAGGTATGAAGGCAATGGGTAACTTTACCGTTGACTTCAGCTGGGCTGAGGGTCAGTGCAAGAGCGCACGCATCGTAAGCAACGCCGGTGCCGAGCTGCGCGTACGTTGCAAGGTTGGTGCTATGGAGCTTGCAAAGGCCAGCATCAAGGTTAACGGTGCCGAGGTTGGCGTAACCGTAGATGAGCACGGCATTGTAACAATTCCTTGCGTAAAGGACGACGTTGTCGAGATTGACTTTACAACCGAGACTGCCATTGCTCCCGTCGTTGAAAATTCTGTTGCCAAGAGTGGTAAAATGTACGACATCAACGGTCGTCGCATCTCGAATACCACCGCAGGACAGGTTTATATTCAGGATGGAGTAAAGAAACTCGCTTGGTAATATTAGCAATAAGAATTTTAGTGGCTGCATATTGTTGCAGCCACTAAAAAAGGAAAAACACTCCCGCCGAGAAGAAGAACTCGGCGGGAGTGTTTGTTTGTTGTCGATGGAGGCGGGTCGGCTCTTTATCTTGGCTCAGTAGCGAAAAAGTGTGGCTGAGATATTTCTATTTATCACCCTCTCGGAATGCCCGTGCGGCTATTCTCTCTTTTATTTTATACTTTGGGACTTACTTCTTTTATAAGAAATTTAAGTTATGCTCTGTAAATACCTATAAATACTCGAGGAGCAATATAACAGCCCTCTCTTTAGAAGCTAATGGCCGATTATACCTTTAAGAATATCTTATTGCGATAGAGCAGTGCGAGAATAAGGAACAGAATAAGGCTGTTGCAGGCTGTTAGAAGCACCTGATACCAATCGCCCAAAAACTGTTCGGTGCCGCGCAGAAGCGAGTGGGCTATGCAGCGGAAATTTATTATCTCGCCAATAAGATAGGCGGCAATGGCGTTGCAACCATAGTACAGAAGCCATTTTGTGCCACGCTTGTGCCCCTTGACGTCAATCCACCAATAGAAGGCACCCAAAAGCAGAAAGCACCAACCGCCGCTAAAAAGCGTCATACTGCCGCTCCATATTCTCTTGATTATCGGGTGCCACAAGCCCCACAGCCATCCTGCGGCGATAAGCGCCGCTCCCACGGCCACTAAAATCATAGCTGTCCTCTCTCTGTTGTCGTTGCCCCTGCGTATTATACCGCCTGCGAGGCTGCCCATTGCCACCGTGCAGCAGAAGGTGAGGCTGCTCCACAGCCACGTATAGTCGTACCACGCTGCAAATTGCCAGCTGCCATCCTCGGCAAGGTAGCTGCCGTCGCGCCAACGTCCCAAAATGGCCTTATCGACGATTGCGGCAAAATTGCCCTCGCGGCTCCAATCGCCAAAGAGAAGCATCGGCGCGGTGTACAGGATGAGCAGCGCCGCAATTGCCACTATCTGCGTGCGAGGCTTCAGATAGAGCATTATGGGCACGGTCAGAAGATAGCCTATTGCAATTGCTTGCAGGGTGTTGCTGTAAAGGTATATGCGGGTGGGGTCGAGCGAGAGGATATTGCCCTGTACCAATATTCCGAAGGCAAAGAGCATAAGCACACGCTTTATCACACGCTTCCACAAGGCGCCGTGGCTGTTCTGCGACAGATATTTGGGGAGCGAGAAGGGCATTGTTACACCCGACATAAAAAGGAACAGAGGCATCACAAGGTCCCACGCGCTGAAGCCCTCCCACGGCACGTGGTCGAGTTGTGCTCTTAAAAAGAGTGTCGTGGCGCTCTCGTCCATCTTGCCCAGCGCCTGCCACAGCACGGGTTGCAGTCCGACGAGCATAAAAAGGTCGAGCCCGCGCAGTACGTCGAGCGATAGTAGTCTTTTGTCGTTACTCATTGTCAGTGTTATCTTTTGCAATTAAAATTCCAAATTCGTAGAGCGAGTATAGCGGCAGGGTAACCACCATAAGCGTAAAGGGGTCGCCGCTGGGAGTTATTATGGCGGCAATTACCAGCAGGGCCACAAATGCGTGGCGGCGGTATTTTTTCAGCTGCGCGCGGCTCACTAATCCAATGCGCGAGAGTAGCTGCACAAGCAGCGGAAGCTCGAACAGCAGGCCTATCGTGAAGATGAGCGTCAGGAATGTGCTCATATAGGAGTCGAGCGAGACGCTCAGGGCAACAGCGGCGCTCAGGGTGTAGTTGGTCAGAAACGAGAATGTCAGAGGAAAGACTATCGAGTAGCCGAGCGTGCACCCAAGATAAAACATTATGGTGCCCAACGTAAAGGCGGCGCCCACGCTGCGACGCTCTCCGGGGTACAGTGCCGGACGTATGAATCGCCACAGCTCAATTATCAGATAGGGGAATGCGGCAATAAAGGCCATCCAAAAGGCGGTGCTTATGTGCGTTAGAAATTGTGTGGCAACATTTATGTTTATGATTTTTACGGGGGCGGGGTCGATGCCAATGAACCTATACAGAAAAAAATCGGCTGTGGCGGGGGCAAGCACCACCGAGTCGAAAATATGGGGTAAAAGAATAAATGTTGCTGCAAAAAAC
Source organism: Bacteroidaceae bacterium (assembly GCA_017407905.1). Taxonomy (GTDB): domain Bacteria; phylum Bacteroidota; class Bacteroidia; order Bacteroidales; family Bacteroidaceae; genus HGM04593. The sequence goes on from JAFQVS010000084.1 coordinate 6,805, forward strand.
AGCAACAGTACAAAAATTGTGCGCAGTATCGACCGGCGCAGTGCTTCGAGATTATCCCAAAATGATGTATTCTCGTTGCTCACAACTAATAAAAAAATTGTAAAGGTGGGTTATTTTTCCTCTTTATTCTCTTTCTTATCGTCGTCGGCACCGTTCATCCCATCCTTGAAGCTCTTGACGCCTTTGCCCAAGCCTTTCATCATTTCGGGTATTTTCTTTCCGCCAAAGAACAGCAGCACGATGAGTGCAATGACTAAAATCTCGCCCCATCCGATGCCGCCTATAAAAAGTAGTCTCTCCATTTTTGTCTGTTTTTGTAAATATTGGGCTAAAGTAATAATTTTTTCTCTTTTTGACAAAAAGAATGGCTATATTGAGGCTAAAATATTACGGGGGGATGCGCCGTTGTTGCCCGTTTATTTGTATCTTAGCGCAATGAATATTGAGCCGATAGCATATTTTCGTTCACTTTTCCCTACGAAATTCGGTATTCCGCGTCAGAGTGGAATTATCGAGGAGCTTCGCGGGCAGATTGTTTTTGAGCCCTCTTTTGCCCTTGCCGATGCTTTGCGTGGCCTCGAGGGGTTCGATTATCTGTGGCTCATATGGGGCTTTTCGGCCAATGCCGCCGACGGTCGTTGGCACGCGACGGTGCGCCCGCCGCTGCTCGGAGGCAACAGGGCTGTTGGGGTGTTTGCCACGCGCTCTCCTTTTCGTCCCAATGCTCTGGGGCTGTCGTCGGTGAGGATTCACAGCATCGAGTGTGCCGCGGGCAGGCCTTTGGTGATAAATGTCCTCGGGGCCGACCTTATGGACGGCACGCCCATTTACGATATTAAGCCTTACGTGGCCTACTGCGACGCGCACCCCGAGGCTCGCAGCGGCTTTGTCGATGAGAATGAGTGGCGGGGACTTACGGTGCTTTTTCCGCCCGAGCTTGAGCGCATTTTTCCCGCCGAGGAACTTTGTGCGCTGAAGAGGGTGCTTGCCCTCGACCCGCGTCCGCAGTATCACAACTCGCCGACAAAGGAGTATGGGATGCCGTTCGGTAAATACGATGTGCGCTTCACGGTCGATGGCGATAGGCTGACGGTAATTGATGTTGTACCGCTCTAAAGGGGGGGCTATTTTTGCAGAAGATAGCGCGAGACAGCCTCGTAGGCGGGTAGCGACGTTGCGTCAAGCTCGAGGTTGCTGCTGTGGGGCGATGAGGCCAAGCGCACAATCACCATCTGCGCGGCGGGGTCGATGTATATTGCCTGTCCGTGCACTCCGCGAGCCATATAAGCGCCATTCTCATTCTCGGTTATCCACCACATATTTCGGTAGCTCCAGCCTTTGAGCCTCTTTCCGTATATCGAGGCGGCGAAGGCCTCTTTACTGCCACCCTTTAGAATATCCTCGATGGCTTTTCGGGGGATTATCTGCTGTCCCTGCCACAGGCCGCCCCGACGCATCATCTCGCCCACGCGGGCAAGGTCGCGCAGCGAGGCGTTTAGGCCTCCGCCGGCAAATGGCGTTCCAAGCGCATCAATCTGATAATAAGCATCTTGCTCCATTCCCATTTTGCTCCAAATGAGCTCGTCGAGCAGTGTGGCGACGCTCTTGCCGCTGACGGTGGCCACGAGCCAGCCGAGAACCTCGGCGTTAGCTGTGCGGTAGCCGAATATGTTGCCGTGCTCGCCCTCTTTGACCACCGTGGGCAGATAGTCGTAGAAGCCTTGCGGGGTGCCCTCGGGGTGGGTAATCATTGCATTGCCCGCAGCCGAGAATTTCCACACGTCGGCGTTGGGGTCGTTGTAATCTTCGCTGTATTTTATGGCTGTTGTCATATCCATAATCTCGCGGACGGTTGCATCGCCGAATCCCGAGCGGGCCAGCTGCGGGATATATTCGCCCACGAGCTTTGTGGTGTCGAGCTTCCCTTCGGCCACAAGCACCGAGGCTAATATTCCGGTGAAGGATTTTGTAACGGACATTAGGGCGTGCACGCTCTCGGGGGTGAGCTCGCCGAAATATTTTTCATATACTATTGTGCCGCGGTGCAGGATGAGCATCCCGTCGGTGTAGTTGAGGGCGAGCGACTGTGCCCACGTTACGGGCTCGGTGGCTCCCGTGGGCCGAAAAGTGAGCGTGTCGATATTCTCGTCTATCGCCCGACGAAAATCGCAGGGCGGATGGCTGTTGCCGCGTGGTACGTTTACCGTGGGCATAAACTCGCGCATATGTACTACGCTGTAGCGCAGGGCGGGGAATTTGAAAAATGAGCCGTCGGCGGCGCTCAGGCGCTTCTCGGGGGGTGGGGGAAATCCTTTCATATATTGGGTCTTTATGGGGGCGGAGGATTGTGCGTCGGGCAGGCTCTCTTGGGCGTTTATGGCTGCTGACGTCAATGTTGCGATTATCAGTGTTATTATTCCTTTTCTCATATTGTTTTTTATGCTTCAACAACTGAGGACTATTTTTGTTTGCTGTGTGCCGATAGCTTAAAAAATGTTTATTTTCTTAAGGCTTATGTCATCTTTTTGGGAAAATGGGTTATCTTTGCTGTAAATAGCGAGAATATACCGCGCGCTCGCTGACAAAAAACGACAAACTATTAACACAAACAATATGATTAAGAAGATTTTATTTGCGGCAGTTGTGCTCTTTGCGGCACTGCCGATGGTTGCTCAGACTAATTTGCAATTCCACTACGATTATGGTAGTAAATCTTATGGCAAGGAGCTGAAAGAGCGTCCCGAAATGACATTTACGGTCGAGAATTTTTCGAGCTTTAACTATGGCCTCTCATCTTATTTCTTCCTCGATGCCAATCTTGCCAATAATAAAATGGTGGGTGCATACACCGAGGTTAGTATCGACAAGAGTATTCTCGATTATCCCGTGTCGGTGCACGTCGAGTATAACGGTGGCTTGCAGACTAATCTGAAGGGACAGAATGGATTCGCCTATAATGATGCGTATCTTGCGGGTATTGCTTTTCACGAGAATGAGGGTGGTAATTCGTTTACCTTGCAGTGCCTCTACCGCTATATGTGCGACCATCCAAGCGAGAAGGCCAGCTATCAGCTGACGGCTGTGTGGAACTACTATCTGTTCCAAGGCTTTGTATCGTTCTGTGGTTTTGCGGATGTATGGCGCGATAAGGAGGTCGAGGGTGATATTGTCTTTTTGTCCGAGCCTCAATTGTGGCTCAATCTGAACCGCTTTGTCAGAGGATTGAATTTGAGCCTCGGTGGGGAATTGGAGATTAGCTACAACTATTTGAAATTCAACGATGGCTCGCGCGTAAAGGAGAATCGTTTGGGCGTTTGTCCGACGCTTGCTGCAAAGTGGACATTCTAAGGCCTTCGCCGACGGGATGTTTACGGGAAACTAAATTCCCGATTCCGAAAAATATAAGCAGATAAAGTATGCTTTTAGGCTGCACAGCAATGGCTGTGCAGCTTTTTTATTAACACAAAAAAAGTAAAGTGCGATAAAAAAGAGCTCAGTAGAAATTTACTGTTGATAGAATCAATAATCTATTTTTCACCATCAAGAACAGGAGCATATAATACGTACAAAAGGTAACTTTTAATTTATTGCACCATAAAAAAGAAATTCAATGTAGGTTCGATTGTTTTAAGGAAAAAGTGCGAGGTATGTTTAACCGCTACTTAGACGCTTGTTTACAAGCGACTAAGTGA
>JAFQVS010000085.1 GCA_017407905.1 Bacteroidaceae bacterium
CTACTTAGACGCTTGTTTACAAGCGACTAAGTGAGGGCGGTCCGCAGCACCCTTAAAACAATCGTAAACCGAAATGACAAGCAAGCCTCCGACCGAGTGAGTGCATCGTTGCCTCACGAGCAAAGGAGGCCTTGCGACAATTTCTTTAGGTGCAGATTTTTTTGCTTACTTTTTTTTAGAAAAAAGTAAGTTATAAAATATAACGCGAAAGAGAGAATAGCCGCACAAGTATTCCGAGAGGGTGATAAATAGAATTATCTCGACCACACCTTTTTGCCACTGAGCCCAAATTGGGCCGACGATGCCCCACCCCGCCACAGAGACAAAAAATGCCCTGCATAAATTTGTGCAGGGCATTTTTGCGCGGTCGGCAATCATTGATTATTTGCGACGCTTAAGCTCGGGCGCATAGCCGTAGCCATAATATGAATAGCCATATCTCTTATTGCGCATTCCGAATCGTCCGCCGTCGGCGTCCATATCATCGGCATTAACCACAATCGACACATTCCTTAATTTATTGTCGGCCATTAACTTATTCAGGAAGTTAAGGTCGGCCTTATGGGTATATTTTACACGTGTAACGTACACCACTGCATCGGCCACTCGGCTCAATATTATGGAGTCGGACACAAGGCCGACGGGCGCCGTGTCGAGCACTAAATAATCGAATTTCTCAGACAAATAGGCAATGGCGGCATCCACTGTATCCTTTGCGATAAGCTCGGCGGGATTGGGCGGGATTATTCCGGCTGTCAGCAGGAAGAGGTTGGGATTCACGCCCGAGGGCATTATAAAGTCGTCCAGCATTTTAAGGTTGTGTCCGTCGCTTGCTATGAAGCTCGTGATACCTTCGAGATTGGGATTCAACTTAAATACCTCGGCCAAGCGCGGACGGCGTATATCGAATCCCATATAGAGCACTTTTTTGCCCATCACCGCCAGCGACATTGCATAGTTGGACGAGACAAAGGTCTTTCCCTCGCCCGACATTGTCGAGGTGAACATCACCACGTTGCCCCGCTCTTTTTGAATGACAAATTGCAGATTGGTACGTATAGAGCGGAAGGCCTCGGCCATAATATCGTTCTTTCCATCCTCGACCACAAGGGCTCTTTTGTCGCCCTTCGAGAACATCGACAACAGCGGCACGCTGCCCAAAATGGGAGCCTTTGTAATTTTCTCAATATCTTCGAGGCGCTTAACCCTAACGCCCAGCGTCTCATAGATATATACGAACACCGACGGCAACGCAAGGCTCAGGAAAAGGGCAAGGGCATATACCATTTTTTTATTGGGCGAGACAAAGCCGGCGCCGCAAGTGGCAGGCTCGATGCATTTTAGATTATCGGCCGTTACGGCAAGAGCAAGAGCATTCTCTTCGTACTTTTGCAGCAGCATCACATAGAGCTGCGATTTTATATCGCGCTCACGGATAAGGTCGGCATATACGCGCTCGATGCCCGGCGTCTCCGAAGCACGCTCGGTGAACTTGCCCGTCAGCGCTTCGAGCATTCCTTTGCGCGCATGCAACGAGTTACGCAGATTCTCGAGAACCTCCAAAATATGTCTTTTGGTATCTCGAATATTCTGTGTCGTGGCAACCACCATAGGGTTCTCCTCGGTAGCCGAAACAAGCAGTTGCTTACGCTTGGCGACGCTCATATTATAGTTTGTAATAAGCCCCGCAAGAGCCTCATCGCCACGCACATCGGGCAACGATGCAATTGCCTGCAAATCATTCTTTTCGTCGCCGAGATAATCGTACAGATTGGCAATCTGCGTGAGCTGCATATTAACCTCTTGCAGACGCTCGGCGTACGCCTTTTCGCTATCGAGCAGACGCGACGCATCGTTCGTGGGGCTGATGAGTTTATTGTCTTTTTTGTAGCTTGCGAGATTCTCCTCTTGCATTCTCAAATCATCGCCGATGATTTTTATACGAGCATTTATAAACTCCTCGGTCTTTTGCGCAACGAGGTTCTTATCTTCGTTGGCCTGAATATTATAGCTTACAATGAGCGAGTTTATAAAATCTACTCCATTCTGCGGGACATTATCGACCACGGCAACTATTGCAACCGACGCTGTTTTACTCACAGGCGCCACTCCGAGGCTCCCCTGATAGGCCGAGGCCATAGCGCGGGGATTATATATCGAGATTGTAACATCTTGCAGCATTGTTCCTTCGGGATTCTCGGTAAGCAACACGTCGCCCACCTCTGTGGAGAGCACGTAAGGATACTCCTTAACAACAACGGGACGGCTCTCGACCTCTTTTTTAAGAAGCCTGTTGTAATAACTGTACGACACAGAGTAGAGCGAGTCGCTGTTAAGTTCAAGGGCAATACTCAGCCCCGAAGTAAGCTCATCAAGTGCCTCGGACATCATTGCCGCCTGCACACGGCTCACATTTTTATATATCGGCCTATCGACAAAAAAGCCATTTTCGGCATATTTTACATACAGCCCGGCACGACGCACGGCCAGCTCGACAACCGATTTTGAGGTAAGCACCTCAATTTCATTCTCGACATTCGTATTTGTTGACTGAAAGCCAAAATCGGTGAGCATATCGGCCTGCGAATTGAAAGCACCTTTCTCATCATCCTTCAAAATTACTTTTGCATTCACCTGATAGGCCTTGCCCGCATATTTCAGATATAAAAATGCGCTCGCAAAGCAAATTACAAATGACGCAAAAAAGAGCTTCCAATATTGCAGAAAGAAGTCTAAGATAATGCCTAAATAGGTTTTTTCCTGCAAGTCCAATGCTTTTATGTTATTATCCATAAGAGGGGGTACGATTAACGGAGTATGTTATACAATAACGATGTTAGAGAAATTAGGATGGAAGTAGCCGAGAACCACAACGACGTACTACTGCCAATATCCGAGTTTTTAGCCTTTGTCTTGTTGGGTGTTACATACAGAATATCATTCTGTTGCAAATAATAATAGGGTGATGTCAGTATCGCAACGTCGTTGAGGTTGATTGTGTGAATCTCTTTCTTTCCATCGGAATATTCGCGCACAAGCATCACATTATCGCGCTTTCCGTATATGGTAAGGTCGCGGGCAAGAGCAAGCGCCTCGAAGATATTCACTCTTTCGTTCTTTATGGTAAACGAGCCGGGGCTGTTAACCTCGCCAAGCACCGATATTTTAAAGTTATCGAAACGCATAGTAACGAGGGGTGGCTTCTTGAAAGCACCTTTAATCTTATCGAGCACAAGATTCTCGACCTCGGAGCGGGTCTTTCCTGCTACGTGCAATTTTCCAATGACGGGGAAATTTATATAGCCTTCGGAATCGACCAAATAGGGCTGTATTGTGGGCTGCTGTGTTGCGGTGCTTATTCCCCTACTTGATTCGTAAGGCATACTTGCGGTGAAATTATAGACAGCCGACAGCGAGGGCTCCTCGGGCGAGATTACCATAATGGTAACAATGTCTTTTGGCTGTACTCTTACCTCAAGGGGGGCACTCTGCTGCACAATCTTTGCAAGTTCCTCGCTGTTCTGCATATACGGCACATTCTTATACGAGGTACAAGAGGCCGAGAATATCAGCAACAGAAAGAGCAGAATATTTACATTATGTTTCCTAACCATAGTCTGACGTTACTATAAAATATTAAGTATCATTTTATTACAAAGATATTTAAGAATATTTCTTTATAATATCATAAAAACAATTTGCAAATATATAAAATTTACGACAACTTCTAAACAACAGTCTGAATTTCTTTTTAAAAAAAGTGCAACCGCAGCTCAGTAGAAAAAAGGTGTGGTCGAGATAATTCTATTTATCACCCTCTCGGAATATTTCTGCGGATATTCTCTCTTTCACTTTATACTTTGGGCCTTACTTTTTTTTGGAAAAAAGTAAGCAAAAAAACCTGCACCTAAAGAAATTGTCGCAGGGCCTCCTTTGCTCGTGAGGCAACAGTGCGCTCACTCGGTCGGAGGCCCAGCTTGTCATTTCGGTTTACGATTGTTTTAAGGGTGCTGCGGAATTATAATCGACAATGCTTGCAGCA
>JAFQVS010000086.1 GCA_017407905.1 Bacteroidaceae bacterium
AATGACAAGCTGGGCCTCCGACCGAGTGAGCGCACTGTTGCCTCACGAGCAAAGGAGGCCCCGCGACAATTTCTTTAGGTGCAGTTTTTTTGCTTACTTTTTTCCGAAAAAAAGTAAGTCCTAAAGTATAAAGTGAAAGAGAGAACGGCCGCACAAGTATTCCGTGAAGGTGATAAATAGAATTATTTCAACCACACCTTCTTGCTGCTGAGCCATTTTTAGTCCTCAGTCGGCAATATGTTTTTTTACATAATTAAGAGCATCGTGCCGCGGCACGATGCTCTTAATATATTTATGCTCTTAAAATGTTATTTTTTAGAACAATTTTGCGGGATACTCACCTGCATCTACCAGAGCCTGAATCTTCTCGACTGTTGCGGGACGGTCGGCAGCGTATGTTACGCCGAACCATTTTGCTGTTGTGTCAAGAACCTCGCAGCTTGCCTTGCCTGTTGTTGTAAGGTTGTTGACAACAAGGGGGATAAAGTACTCGGCTTTGGGCTTGTCGATGTTCTCTTTCAAGAAGTCAACAAACTGCTCCTCAGAGTCTTTGAAATAGTCGGGTGTGAAGCCCCAGAAATTCATTGACACGGGAGTCTCCTCGGCCACGGGCTGCCACTCGCCTTGCTCGTCTTTGTAGCAGATGGGGCCGTCAACGCGCATAATCTCGGTGCGCTCAACAACGCCTGTGAGCATATTCTGGTCGTTTGTCTCGCAGATACCGCGTGCAACGCTACCATTCTCGCTGAGGGTGTTGCAGATGCGGAAACCTACCATACTGTAGCGGCCTGTGCTGCCCTCGGGAAGCTCGCTGAGCCATTTGCCCATTACGGCAAATGCGTCGCGGCCATAGAAGTCATCGGCGTTGATAACGGCGAAGGGCTCCTTGATAACGTCCTTACCCATAAGCACTGCGTGGTTGGTTCCCCAAGGCTTAGTACGCTCGGCGGGCACGCTGAAGCCCTCGGGCAGATTGTCGATGGCTTGGAATACCAACTCTGTGGGAATGTGGCCCTCGTATTTGCTGAGCACCTTCTCGCGGAAGTCCTGCTCGAAATCCTTGCGGATAACAAATACCAATTTACCGAATCCGCCGCGGATAGCGTCGAAGATTGAGTAGTCCATAATTGTCTCACCGTTGGGGCCGAGACCGTCCAACTGTTTCAGACCACCATAGCGGCTGCCCATTCCGGCTGCCAGAACAAAAAGTGTAGGTTTCATAATTTTGTTGTTATTTTAAGTTTGTTAAAGTTAGTCGATTGCCTATTCTTTGTGTGGTGTCCACGCGCCACTCTAAAATGCTATTTTCGCAAAGGTAGCGATTTTGTTTTTAATTAGGTTATATTTTCTTAACTTTTTTATAAAAAGAAGAAATATGGGCCATTATGGGCTATTATGTGCCTATTGACAATTAGCAGCGAGGCAATCGCCTCGCTGCTAATTGTTGGTATGATTATTGTTCGTCGTCCCAATCCTCTTCGTAGTAAAGCTCGTCGTCGTCGCCCTCGGCAGGCTCGTAGCCCTCGTCCTCCCAATCGGCAAAGTCGCTGGCCAGCATACGGCGGTCGTAGTTGCGATGCACAAGCTCGTCGCGCTTAACGGCCGAGAGCAGATTCTCTTCGCTGTTGAGCTGTTGCCACAGAATGTCTTTAAGGTCGGATATTCCCTCGCCCGTTGCTGCCGAGATGAATATGTGCGGAACATCCTCGGGCAGATTCTCGGAGAGCATCTCCTTGAGCTCCTCGTCTATAAGGTCGCATTTTGTTATTGCAAGCACGCGTTGCTTGTCGAGCATCTCGGGGTTGAAGGTGGCGAGCTCGTTCAGTAGTATCTCGTACTCTTTTTTTATGTCGTCGGCCTCGCTGGGCACCATAAACAGCAGCAGTGAGTTACGCTCGATGTGTCTGAGGAACCTCAGTCCGAGGCCGCGGCCTTGACTTGCACCCTCGATTATTCCCGGAATGTCGGCCATTACGAATGACTTATTGTCGCGGTACGATACAATGCCCAAATTGGGTTCGAGAGTGGTGAAAGGGTAGTTGGCTATCTTGGGCTTTGCGGCCGACACGCTCGATAGGAGGGTCGATTTTCCGGCGTTGGGGAAGCCTACAAGGCCTACGTCGGCAAGCAATTTTAATTCGAGTGTTACGGTCATTTCGCGCATAGGCTCGCCGGGCTGTGCAAAGCGCGGAGCCTGTCGGGTGGGGGTGGCAAAGTGTACGTTGCCCAGCCCTCCGCGTCCGCCACGCAGAAGCACCACTTTCTGGCCATCCTCGGTTACGTCGCACAGATATTCGCCCGTCTCGGCGTTGTAGGCTACTGTTCCGCAGGGAACGTCTATTATTTTGCTCTCGCCGTCGGCGCCGGTGCTGCGGTTCACGCCGCCATTTTGTCCGTTGCCGGCAAATACGTGGCGCTGATATTTGAGGTGCAGCAGTGTCCAATAGTTGCGGTTGCCGCGCAGAATAATATCGCCGCCCTTGCCGCCGTCGCCTCCGTCGGGGCCGCCGTTGGGCAGATATTTTGCACGGTGCAGATGGGCCATCCCTCGGCCTCCGCGTCCCGAACGGCATATTATTTTTACGTAGTCTATAAAATTCGATTCTGCCATATTGTGATGCTGTTTCTATAATATATAAACAGAGAGGACGCGCTTTTTTTGCGGTGCATCCTCTCTTGTTGTTCTGTAATTTTTGTTAAATTTTGCTCTCTATTGCTGCTACAATGTCGGCAAAGATACGGTCGAGCTCGCCAAGGCCGTTGATGTAACAGTGCTTGCCGTCTCTCTTGTACCAATCTTTCAGGGGCGAGGTCTGCTCGTTATATACGACGAGGCGTTTCTTGATTGTCTCTTCGTTGTCGTCGGCGCGGCCCGATGCTTGTCCGCGCAGCAACAGGCGGGTCATAAGCTCGTCCTCGGGAACGTCGAGCTCAATCATTGCCGTTACGTCCTCTCCGCGCTCGTTGAGCATAGCCTTCAGAGCCTCGGCCTGTGCTATGGTGCGGGGGAATCCGTCGAAGATAACGCCTTTGCTGTCAACGAGTCTGTCGAGCTTCGAGGCGAGGATGCTCACCATAAGCTCGTCGGGGATGAGCTGCCCGTTGTCGATGAGCCCTTTTGCGGTTTTTCCAAGCTCGCTGCCGGCTGCAATCTCGGCGCGCAGAACGTCGCCCGTAGAGATGTGGTCGATGCCGTATTTCTCAACTATTCTTTCACTTTGTGTGCCTTTGCCCGAACCGGGGGCACCAAAAATTACAATGTTTAGCATTATTATAAGCGGTTTAAATTTCTAAAAAATCTTATTTTATCAGAGGTTGTTTTTTTTGTAGTACTTTTAAATTGCACGTTTTTTAAAGGTAACATAATCCTCTAAAATAGTTTTTTGTTTACTCGGCAGCATCGTAAATGTCGGGCAGATTGCGTCCGAGGCCGTCGTAATCGAGGCCGTAGCCCACGATGAATCTGTCGGGGATTGTGAATGCGCTGTATTTTACGTCGATGGGCACTTTCAGACGGGCGGGCTTTAGGAACAGCGATGCTATGTTGATGCTTGCGGGGTTGTAGCCCTTGAGCGTCTCTAACATACTCTGCATTGTGAGGCCTGTATCGACAATGTCCTCGACGATGATAACGTCGCGCCCCTCGATGCTCTCGTTAAGGCCCAATAGTTGCTTTACGGCGCCGGTGGTTGTCGTGCCTGCATAGGAGGACATTTTTACAAATGAAATTTCGCACTCAATGTCGAGGTTGCGCATAAGGTCGGCAACGAACATAAAAGCACCGTTGAGTACTCCCAATAGCAGCGGGCGTTTGCCTTTGTAATCTTGGTTAATCTCGGCTGCCACCCTCTTAACCTCATTCTCGATGCTTGTGCGCGGAATTGAGGTTAGGAATTTTTTTCCGTGTATTTCTATAGTTTGCATTTTAAATATGTTTTGCCCTAAATGTTATAGTTTGTGAACATTTTGCACGGGTAGCGCCCACAAATGTAGCATAAACTTCCGAATTATCGGGAAAAAAGCGCTTTTTTTTCGCTCACTTTGTTTAATAATTATAACAAAGGCATTTTTATAAGGTAAAATTGAAAACAATTTACTATCTTCGCGGCAAAATACTCTGATTTAAACTCCGACAAGTATTATGAAAAAAATATTTCTCAGCATACTTTTACTTGCGGCTGTGCCTTGTGTTGCGCAGACACTGAGTGATTTCGAGACGGGAATGAACGAGGGGCTGACATATACGTTGCCCGACACGCAGCTCGATATTACCGTCGAGGCAGAATGTATAACACGCACTCCGGGCGAGTTTGGACGATACGCCGAGCGTTTCTTGCGCATCAACGATGCTATTGCCGACGAGAGTAAGGAGTGGAGGCTGACGGGCGTAAAGGTCAAGAGCGTGGGCGTGCCCAACAGCAACAAACGCTACACGGTGGCGTTGGCCGGCAACCCTATGAGCTGCGTCGAACTTACCGAAAAGGGGCTCATCAGCGCAGTGAACCGCAAAGGCATCGAGCCCGAGCAGCAGATGGCAAAGAGCACCCCCGCTAAGCGCGTCGATGCCAGACAATATTTCACCGAGGAGATTCTTCAGGCAACCTCGACTGCCAAAATGGCCGAGCTTGTGGCAAAGGAGATATACTCGATACGCGAGAGTAAATTGGCAATCACGCGCGGCACGTCCGAGAATCTGCCGCAGGACGGCGAGTCGATGCACCTTGTGCTGGACGAGCTCGACCTTCAGGAGCGCACCCTCACCGAGCTCTTCACGGGCCGTGTCGATACGGTAAAATACATCAGCAACATAAAATTTACCCCCACACAGGCGAGCGACACAACCCGTTCGGTGCTGTTCCGATTCTCGCGTAAGCTGGGCATCCTTGAGCGCGATAATCTTGCAGGCGGCCCCGTGTATTACGACTTTAAAGACCTTAAGACCGTAAATATCCCCACCGTAACCGACGGCAAGAAAAAGAAAAAAGAGGTAAAGAAAGAGGGAATATGCTACTCGCTCCCCGGAAAGGCGTTGGTGAAGATATACACCGCCGCCCAGACACTCTTCGAGGAGGAGCTGCCATTTGCACAGTTGGGCACCGTCGAGGTTCTTTCGCGCAATTTCTTTGCCAAAGACGGCAGCACGAAAGTACTCTTCGACACAGCCACGGGAGCAATAATCGAAATACAGAAATAAACAAGATAAACACAAAAATATAACCAAAATGTTTGAAAATCTAAGCGAGCGCCTCGAACGCTCATTTAAAATACTAAAAGGTGAGGGACGCATCACCGAGGTGAACGTAGCCGAGACATTGAAAGACGTGCGCAAGGCACTGCTCGATGCCGACGTAAACTACAAAGTGGCAAAAACCTTTACCGACACGGTAAAGAACAAGGCGATAGGTCAGAATGTGCTCACATCAATTCACCCCAGCCAATTGATGATAAAAATAGTGCACGACGAGCTCACCACGCTTATGGGTGGCTCGGCGGCCGACATAAACTACGAGGGGCATCCTGCGGTAGTGCTAATGTCGGGTCTTCAAGGTTCGGGAAAGACCACATTCTCGTCCAAGCTGGCCAACTACCTTAAGAAAAAGAAAAACCGCAACCCGCTGCTGGTAGCCTGCGACGTTTATCGTCCCGCCGCCATCGACCAGCTAAAAGTGCTGGGACAGCAGATAGACGTCCCCGTATATAGCGAGCCCGAGAGCAAAAACCCCGTTCAAATAGCCCTCAATGCCATAAAAGAGGCCAAGCAGCAGGGTTACAACCTTGTGATAATAGATACCGCCGGACGTTTGGCCATCGACGAGGCGATGATGAAAGAGATTGCCGCCATAAAAGAGGCCGTCAACCCCGGCGAGACACTCTTTGTGGTGGATGCAATGACCGGACAAGACGCCGTAAACACCGCCAAAGAGTTTAACGAGCGCCTCGACTTTACCGGCGTAATCCTCACAAAACTCGACGGCGACACACGCGGCGGTGCCGCCCTCTCAATCCGCACCGTGGTAAACAAGCCCATCAAATTCATCGGTACGGGCGAGAAGATGGAGGCCATCGACCTCTTCCACCCCAGCCGTATGGCCGACCGTATCTTGGGAATGGGCGACGTTGTCTCACTCGTCGAGCGCGCACAGGAGCAATTCGACGAAGAAGAGGCCAAGAAATTGCAACGCAAATTGGCCCGCAACCAATTCGACTTTAACGATTTTCTCTCGCAGATAGAGCAGATTAAGCGAATGGGTAACATAAAAGACCTAATGGCAATGATTCCGGGAATGGGCAAGGCCATAAAAGACCTCGATATTGACGACAACGCCTTTAAGAGCGTCGAGGCCATAATACACTCGATGACCCCCAAAGAGCGTGCCAACCCCGACATTATCAACGCCTCGCGCCGCGAGCGCATCGCACGCGGTAGCGGAACCACCCTGCAAGAGGTCAACCGCCTGATGAAACAATTCGAGCAGATACGTAAGGCTATGAAGACTGTAGCAGGCGGCAAGATGGGCAAGATGATGGGAGGAATGCCTCGATTCAAATAAAAAAGCTCTAAACTAACCAAAATAAATACTATGCAGATAATCGACGGAAAAGCCATTGCGGCTACAATAAAAAAAGAGATTGCCCAAGAGGTAGAGCAGATGATGGCCGAAGGCAAAAAACGCCCTCATCTGGCTGCCATCTTAGTGGGACACGACGGCGGCAGCGAGACATACGTTGCCAATAAGGTACGCGCCTGCGAGGAGTGCGGCTTTACATCGACCCTCATACGCTACGAGGCCGACGTAACCGAGGCCGAGCTTCTTGCCAAAGTAGATGAACTGAACAACGACCCCGACGTTGACGGATTCATCGTGCAGCTGCCTCTGCCCCGACACATTGACGAGCAAAAGGTAACCGAGGCCATCGACTATCGCAAGGACGTTGACGGCTTCCACCCAGTGAACGCCGGTCGCCTCTCGATAGGCCTTCCCTGCTTCCTCTCGGCCACTCCCAACGGAATTATGGAGCTTCTGCGTCGATACAACATCGACACAAAAGGCAAAAAATGCGTTGTCCTCGGCCGAAGCAACATTGTGGGCAAGCCTGTCGCCTCCCTTATGATGCAAAAGCAGACACCCGGCGACGCAACGGTAACAGTATGCCACAGCCACACAGCCAATATTGCCGAGGAGTGCCGCGCCGCCGATATTATCATCGCAGCGCTTGGACAGCCCCACTTTGTAAAAGAGAATATGGTGAAAGAGGGCGCAGTGATTATCGACGTTGGCACGACACGCGTGCCCGATGCCACCCGTAAGTCGGGCTTCCGTCTGTGCGGCGACGTCGATTACGAGAATGTGGCGCCAAAATGCTCATATATCACTCCCGTACCCGGTGGCGTAGGCCCAATGACAATTGTGTCTCTTATGAAAAACACGCTGCTGGCTGCCAAGCACGAGATTTATTGATTCCACGGTGGCGCAAATGACCCTTTTGCGGACAATTATATGCACGATGCTTCTGATGCCGGCCATACTATCGGCTGCACAGAGCATCGTGCAGCCTTTTTCGCGCCTGAGCTTGTTATTTGCGGGCGACCTTATGCAGCATCAGAGCCAGCTTAACGCGGCACGATGCGGCGACGGCACATACAGCTTCTCGGCCTGCTACGATTATATCCGCCCCGAGGTCTCGTCGGCCGACGTTGCAATAGCCAATCTTGAAACGACAATAGGCAGCAAGGGGTTCGGCGGTTACCCCGCCTTTTGCGCTCCCGACAGCTTTTTGTATGCGGCAAAGGGGGCGGGCTTCGACGTGCTGCTCTTTGCCAATAATCACTGCCTCGACCGCGGACGTGCGGGCGCTTTTCGCACGCTTGCGATGATGGACTCGTTGGGCATTGCGCACTGCGGCGTCTATCGCGACAGCCTCGACCGCGCACAGCGTGTGCCGCTCATTATCGAGCGCAAAGGCATAAGGCTGGCTCTGCTCAACTACACGTACGGCACAAACGGTATCCCTGTGCCGCCTCCACTCATTGTGAATTTTATCGACAAAAAGCTCATTGCGGCCGATATTAAGCGCGCACGCGAGAAAAGGGCCGATGTCATAATAGCCTGCCTGCATTGGGGCGACGAGTATGTGAGCCTGCCGCCCAAGCACGTGCGCTCTCTTGCCGATTGGCTCATTGAGCAGGGGGTTGACCACATTATCGGCGGGCACCCGCACGTGTTGCAACCGATGGAGGTGCGCCGCGACAGCATCAGCGGGCGCCGCAGTGCCGTTGTCTATTCGCTCGGGAATTTAATCTCGGGAATGTATGCGCGGGGCCGCGACGGCGGTGCGCTTGCGCGAATGGAGCTCTTCCGCTTCGGAGGGCTTGTGTATATGGGCTCTTTGTCCTATTCGCTGGCGTGGGTGGCTCGTCCCGGCCGCGACGGAGTGCGTAATTTTACCATCCTGCCGGCTGCACGGCCCCCCCTTGAGCTCGGCGGTGCCACCCGCAGCAAAATGGGCGAGTTTCTGCGCGACAGCCGCACGCTTTTCGAGAAACATAATCGCGGGGTGGGCGAGTATCTGATGAGGGAATAAAAAGTGAGAGTGTGTCAGATATAAAGATTGACACACTCTCACTTTTATTATCGCGTGGAGGGCATTAAAGGCTCTCCAATATTCGTTTGAGCACCACGGTAGCCGAAATTTCGCGGTTGGCAGCCTCGGGAATAACAAGAGAATTGGCACTCTCAATTACCTCGTCGGTAACAATCATATTGCGGCGCACGGGCAGGCAGTGCATAAAGAATGCATTGTCGGTAACGGCCATCTGACGCTCGCTCACCGTCCAACTGCGGTCGGTGCTGATTACCTTGCCGTAATTATCGCCCTCGTAGGCCGACCAATTCTTGGCGTAAATAAAATGTGCCCCCTCGAAGGCTTTCATCTGGTCGTACTCGACGCGGGCCTTACCCACAAAGGCAGGGTCGAGCTCGTAGCCCTTAGGGTGGGTGATGACAAAATCGTAGTCGGTGGCGTTCATCCACTCGGCAAAGGAGTTGGGCACCGCTTGCGGCAGAGCTTTGGGGTGGGGCGCCCACGTGAGCACCACTTTGGGGCGCTCGACGAGTTTGTGCTCCTCTATTGTGATAAGGTCGGCAAAGCTCTGAAGAGGGTGGCGTGTGGCTGCCTCCATAGAAAAGACGGGGCGGCCCGAGTATTTTATAAATTGGCTTAGGATGACCTCGTTGTAGTCGTCGCTCTTATTCTCGAAGCGGGCGAATGAGCGCACGCCTATTACGTCGCAGTAGCTGCCCATCACGGGGATTGCTTCGAGGATGTGCTCGGGGCGGTCGCCGTCCATAATTACTCCGCGCTCGGTCTCTAATTTCCACGCGCCTTGGTTAATGTCGAGCACAATCACGTTCATCCCCAGATTAAGGGCGGCTTTTTGCGTGCTCAGACGGGTGCGCAGGCTGGAGTTGAAAAATACCATCATAAGGGTCTTGTTGCGTCCCAGATGGCTGTATCTGAAGCGGTCGGCCTTTATTTCGAGTGCCTCTTTTACGGCGAGCTTCAGGTCGCCAATGTCGCTGACTGATGTAAAATGTCTCATATTCTCTTATTCTTTTGTTTTTTTCTCTTTTTTCTTACGCAGGCGCAGCCAATTGTTAAAGTCGTGGCGAAGCATTATGCCCGCACCTTGCGTAGTGAGGGTTGTTTTTGAAAAGTATCGGTCGTTGGTCTTGTTGTAGGCCTTGAGGCTTATGTTGCCGTTCTTATTGAGCAGCCACTCGACCTCAAAATCGCCGATGAAATTCTTGTTGGCCAGCGGATTGTCGCGGTAGCCGAAATTACCGTTAATGAGCAGGCGGTTGTCGAGCAGGCGTCCGCTGAGCATTCCCTCGACCTCCATACTGTTCCAGCCTCTTTCGCTTGTTGTGAAATTACCCGAGAAATTCCAATTGTCGTTGTCGGTTATTTGCGAGAGCATATTGTTGAGCTGTCCCGATATTGTGCTGGAGATGAGCGACTCCATCATTGTTGATGATTGGCTGTTATTGGCCTGATTGTTATAGTCGTAGGTGTAGAATTTTCCGATGCCTATGAGGTAGATGAATTGCATATTGGTCTGCTCGGGGGTGCTTGTGGCGCTTGCCAGAAGCTCGCGCTCCTCTTCGTTGCCGTCGGGAAGTTCGAGTCCGAATGTGAGGTTGGGGCTCTGAAGTGTTCCCGTAATATCCATAAGGCAGTTGACCTTTACGTTTTTTCGACGCTCGGCTGTGATGCTGAGGTCGGTCAGCGGTGCCGATGGTACGGTGTAAATGGTCTTTAGGTTCAGATTGGCAAGGAAGGGGTCGCCGTTGAAGCCGAGGGTGCTGCCCGGCTGTATGGCAAACTCTTTGGGGAATATATCCTGCATTGTGAATTTGTATGTACCGCGCGTGAGGCTCAGGCTGCCTTTCATACTGAAGCCCTCTTTCTCGTCGTAAACGGCGTTTATGGGGCCGCTGCCGTAAATGTCGATATAATCATCTGTGATTGTGTTTGTATATACGCGCAGCTGCATTCCCGGGGTGGCGCTTATCATAAAGTCGAGGCGCAGACGGCTCAGAATGTCGTTCACAGGCTCTGTGTCGAGGCTGCTCTGGCCGTCTAAAAGGGTGCCGCGAGTGGTTCTTCGGTCGGTGAAGGTTACAAATTTGTTGTCCGTTGCTCCTATGGGACCCGCAGCATTATAGACGAATTTTGAGTTGTTGTTGGTCTCAATCTCGGCGCTCAGACTTATGCCGTCGCTGTTGGCAATGAAGCGTGCGTCGCCCGTTACGAAGGCTGTTCCGTAGAAACCATTCTCGCCGAATTTATCCTCGTCGTAGGCCAATAGATTATGGGCTTTTATGTCAAAATCGCAACCGAACCGCTTGAGGCTGCTGTGGCTTACGGCGCCGTTGAGCAGGCCTTGATTGCCGTGCTTGTCGGCGAAGCGCACATCGTCGAATGCTATGCGGTTGCGTGTGAGGCGCACCGTGTCGCCTTTTAGATAATAGGTGGTGTTTGTGGGCTTCAGACGCATACTGCCCGTGGGGCAGAGGTCGCCGTACAGATTGACGTCTTTCATACGGCCGCGTATGTGAAGCCGGCCTTTTACGCGCCCATCCACATTGTCGAGGAAGCTGCCGAGCATATGGTTCAGAAACTCTATGCGGGCGCCGTCGGTGTTGACGCTAATGTCGAGCGTGTCGTTGGCGGGCGAGACAAAGCCTCGGGCGGTGCTGTGGGCGTGTGTGCCGTCGAATATGCGGCCGTTCAGGAGTATGGCCTTGTTCTCCTCGTCCCAGCTGCCGTCGAATGACATCCAGCCCATTCGCCCTTTCTCGAATGTAAAATCCTCAATCTCTAAATTTGTGGCAAAGCTGGGGCTCGCAAATATTCGCGCCACATTTACCGTACCGCTGGCCTTGCCTCCAAAGTCAACGGGGTGGAAATTGGCAATGTCGAACAGTTCCTCAAGCTCCATTTTGTTGAGCACTATTTTCAGACTGTCGCTCTCGCTGTTGCCGACAACGCCGTTTATGCTTAGGCGACGTTTGTTGTTGCGTATCACAAAATTGTCAATCTTGAACCTCTCGCCGGCACCGCTGATGCGGCTGTTCGACACGCTCCACACGCTGTCGTTATATACTATTATGCCCGGGTGCAGGCGCGCATCAATCGAGGTGCTGCCGTTGGCTGTCTGCCCCAGCGCGACGTCCAACGATAGGCGGCCGCGGCTCACGGGGGTTCTCTTGTTGCTCCACTCGATGTTGGTAAGCAGTGTGTCGGCAAGAATATCTCCCTTGACGGTGATTCTTATGTCATTCTCGTTGTTGTCCCACTCTTTTGCTTTCAGGGGACGCAACAACTGTGTGTTGTGCGATAGTTTATCCTCGCCCGAGGTGGCGCTGAAATTTATTTCGCGGTATTTGCTGCCCAACAGGGTGGTGTTGTTGAATGTAGCCGATATTTGTGAATGATTGTGCGGTTCGTCTATGCTGCCCGAGATTGACGATGCGCTCTCGATACAAAATGGGAGGTCGAACAGATGGCTCACAATCTCGCTGTTGTTTACTCTTATGTCGAAGACAAAATTGTCGTCGCTCTTTTTGTGTCCTTTCCCGATGCCGAGCGCCGGAATATGTTTGTCGATAATCTCCACAATGTTGTTCCCGAGGCTGCTGTATGTGTAGTAGCCCATAATGTATCCGCTTATAATATCCGAGTCTATCAGAAGTTTGCGCTGCACGTCGAGGGAGTTGTCTGTTACGTGCAGATGTCTTATTTTCCAATATTTCTCGGGCGTTTGCAGCTTGAAATTGTATAGGTTGGCCTTTATGAGTGAGTTGTCGGGTATTCTCCCCGATGCTTCGGCTGCAAATTCAAATGATATATTGCCATCCTTTAGACGCTCGGTGAGCCCTAAATTGTGTGGCGATATTGAGTCGGCGTCTATATTTATTGTATAGACGGGGTTGTTTTTGTCTGTTCTGTTTATTGTGAATATGGCGGTGCAGGAGAGGTTCTTGTCGTTGCTGCCGAGGGTGGCTCTGTATCTGTCGGGGTCGAATGTGCCCTCGATTGTTATGGGCGAGAAGGTGGCCTCCTGGAAGCGGAGCGAGCTTATGGTGCTTTTTGTCTCGCCGCGGAAGTTTGTGCTGTCGGTGTAAAATCCGCTTGTTGTCGAGGCTATCTGGCACAGTCCGAATCGGCTGTCTCCTGTGATGCGTGCAAGATTTATATCCTTTGCGTTGCTCTCAATGTGGAATACTCCCTTGTTGTCGCTCTTTATGTTGAGTGCCACGCTGCCGCTGCCGGTCGAGAGTGTGGCGCTTCCGTTGGCTCTTTTGCCGTGCATCGCAAGGTCGGCTTTTATGGCAATGTTGCCTGCCCGCTTCTGAATATCCTGTGCGGTGAGTGTGTCGCCAAGCAGTGTGCCAAGCTCTTTTATTCCCCGCTCGCTTATGTTGCACGACGCTATTTGTACCTTGTAGGCGGGTGCGGTGCCGCTGTTGTCGGCCGTAAGGCTTGCTTCGAGGTTCACTCCGCCATCGGCGGCCGAGAGTGTGGCCTCCTCGATGCTTATTCTTTTGTCGCTGCCCGAGAAGGGTACATTGAGGCTCGCCTCTTCTATTGTCGCAATTTGTGGCAATAGGGCGCCGAGGTCGCCACCCGCAATGCTCGGGGCGTCTATAAGGCCGTGGTATTTTAGTGCTTCGAGCCTCTTTGTGCTGTCGTTTATTGAATAGTGCGCCTCAAGCAGCGGAACCTCTATGCGGCTCGCGGGCAGCTCGATTGAAAAATCCTTGAGCCTCGCCTCGCTCTTCGATGCCTCTATCTTGCCTCTTATGCGCCTCAGATGCAGCCCCGAGGCCTCGTCGCCCGCAAGATTCCTGATGTAAAGGCTCAGAGTGTCGGCATTTAGTTTCTTCAGTGATATATTGGCCGAAACGTCGCTTATGTTTATGTGTGCGGCCGAGAATATGCCTTTTTGCGCAGCAGGCTCGCTGAGTACATTGTAGCTCAGGCTGCCATCGTATATGTGAAACTGTCCCACCTTTATGTGTGGCAGTGGGGCGGCGGGGGTGCTGTCGCTGCTCGCAAAAATATCGAGCAGGAATTGTATGTTGGTGGCAGTGTCGGCCCTCTCGCGGGTGATATTGACGCGTGGACGCTCCAGAGTAACGGTGTTTATGCGCACCTCCTCGCGCAGCAGATGAAGGGGCGAAAAGTGTACCGTCAGCCTTTTTATGCTGCTCAGCGTGTCGCCCGCGAGGTCTTTCAGCAGAATATCGTTAACGTCTATTTTGTTAAAATGGCGCACCGATACTCCGCCTATGCTCAATGGGATATTCTCGATATTTTGAATGCGGTGGGATACATAATCGGCCACCCGACGCTGTACAGCGTCGAGCCTAAGCAGCAGCGACAATGTATAAATGAGGAATACAAAGGCTACCGATGTGAGTATGAATCTTTTTAGCGCTTTTATGGTAAATGTGTTTTTTGTGTCTTTGCTTTAAACAGCGAACATACACTGTGCTCGCTGTGATAACCGCCAAAATAAATTTTGTGTTTCTTGCTCGCTTGTTTGTATATTCGCGCAAATATAACACAAACGAGCGAAATAATATCACACTCGCCCCGAATATATTTTACATCGAGTACCGATAATTTTCTAAATTTTAGCGTGTGGACGCAAAGAGCACATAAAAAAGATTTTCTCTTTTCGAATAGCAAAACTCCTATTCTCTCATAGACACAATTATTCTGACTTATAAGAAACTTTTTTTATAAAACTTTTTGTGGAATCTGCTTAACAGATAGACAGTACCCGATTCTTATTTTTGCAATCGGGTACTGTCTATCTGTTAACCGTTAATGAGGATACCAATAACTCTTATATAGTAAAAAACAATACGACGTTGGTAATTACAAACGATGCCATTGTAAGAACAATCATACCCCCTTTGGTAGTAGTCCAAGCTTTTCCGGACACAAAAGAATAATCGGACGGTCTATCTTTCAGAGCTCTGCAATTAGGCAATTCTTTGCCCGGGTCTTTTACGCCTTTGTAACTATCAATAATGATGTCTGTAATGTAATTTGAGACTGTTGCCTTAGTTGTAGATTCCAGATTCTTGTTTTTGGAATACTCGATAATTCCGCGGACAGAAAAAGGAGTACGTTCCTTTGTATAACTTCTGCTAAGCCATTTTACGAATTTTTCCTTTTTTCCTGTTGCAGAATCGACAAAACTCCCGCGGCCGAAACATTTATGACGCTTTATTAAGGTCTTATCGAACATAATATTCAGATTCTTCCAAGTGCATAAAACGATTCGAGACCCGGGCGCAATAATCAATACCGGTTGCTCCTCGCTTTTAAATTGCTTCTTGCTTCTAAGTGAACCAACTATGTTCTCATTGTTGTAAATGAATGAATTTTCCGAATCTATGTAAAGTGCATCGTCTGTTTTGTTGTAGATGGCGAGTACAAGATTGGTATTTTCCATCGTCAGTTCTACTCGTACATTATTGTCTTCATATAGTTGCGAACCATCATTGGCAAAATAGCAATATACACCGACACGCTTGGCCGATGCTCCTACAAAAAGGAATATAAGTCCTATAATCAATAATAATTTTTTACTCATACTATTCTGAATTAAATTAAACGTTTATTTACCAGCATACGAAGGATATTCCTACTCCAAATTTACCATTATCAAACATTTTTGAAGTCTCGAATTCGGGAGCAATAATTTGGTATCCAAATGTCAAGAAAGCAGAATTGCCTTTTTTTGTTGTCCACACTTTTACACCTATGCCTATGCTTGCTAAGAGTCCGTATGTAAATTCTTCTTTAGATTCGCCCCCATAATCAGTACTAAGAAGTCCTAAGTATGGATGAAGCCTTCCCTTAAGAAGAAAATTATCTTTAACGTAGGTGTCTCCAAAGCCCACACCAAGAATGCCACTGTAATAGCCATCCCCGAATGACATACCAAAGCTATAGTGGTCGCTCCCGATACCAATACCATATATCTTTGAATCGAAGTCAAGCTCTACGGAATAATCAGTGATGTCTTCATACTTTTTATTCGTGTTAGCTGTTGCTTGTTCGTCTGCGGTGGAAGAGACCGGCACCTTCTTAACCGGCGCTCTCTTAATCAGACTTTTGTCGGTAATTTTTTCGTTGCTGTTACCTAAATAAACTTGTGCGTTTATCTCTGTAAAAGAAAGGCACATCGCAAATACTAATAAAATTAGTTTTTTCATAATAATTTCTAAAATAAAAAAGCGGAACCATTCTGTGCTTATTTTCGACTTTAGGTTACCGCCAAGCGACCATACAACCAAACAAGCAAGAATGGTTCACGCCTTTTTAAGGACGTGAACCTTCAACAACTTGTTCTCGGTTGCGAATATTGGCGGTATTCAAAGTCGAGAGAACAAGAGCAAAAGCTCAATTCAATATTTTAAATAAGTACGAAATGGAGCGCTTCCGTTGTTAATACTTTTGTTTACTCTTTTTAACGGAAATGTTGCTTCATAAGCAAACGCTATTCCCAATTCGTCTGTTTGTTCTGTCTGTTTCTTGATTAAAATGTTTAAATGGGTTAAAAAATGCTTTATCAGTGGCAAAGATATAGAAATATTCCGTAATATAAAGCATTGTTCAAATATTTTGCGTTTCTGCAAAATGCGTGGAGAATTTTTAGAATTTTAAACACTTTCTTGTATCGGCTTTATGTAAAATTGAGCATAAATTCCTTTTTTATGCTCAGGCCTTTTTGTATCTTTGCGCTTTGCGCGCAAAGATACTTTAAAAATAATCCCCAATATATGTATATAACACTTTTAATTCTACTGCTATCGGTACTCTTTTTTGTCAATGGAAGGGTGCGCTCCGATATTGTGGCCCTGTGTGCCCTTGTCGCTCTTTTGGTGTTTCAGATACTAACTCCCGCCGAGGCGCTTGCAGGTTTCTCGAATAGCGTTGTTGTGATGATGATTGGACTTTTTGTCGTCGGTGGCGCTATCTTCCAGACGGGCCTCGCCAAGATGATTAGCTCGAAATTGATGAAACTCGCGGGCAACAGCGAGACAAGGCTTTTCTTGCTTGTGATGTTGGTAACGTCGGTCATTGGGGCTTTTGTCAGTAACACGGGTACAGTGGCGCTTCTGCTGCCCATCGTGGTGAGTATGGCAATGAGTATGAAGATGAACCCCTCGCGCCTGCTTATGCCGCTTGCCTTTGCCAGCAGTATGGGTGGTATGATGACACTCATTGGTACACCGCCCAACCTTGTGGTTAACAACGCATTGTCGTCGGCAGGATACGAGGCACTGTCGTTCTTCTCGTTTACTCCCGTTGGCCTTGTGTGCGTGGTGGTGGGCGTAATTGTGCTTATGCCGCTTACAAAATGGTTCCTCTCGAAGCCCGGAACATTGAGCAGCGAGGGTGCGGGCAGCGGAAAATCCCTAAAAACGCTTGTTAAGGAGTATGGAATATCGAATAGTCTGCACCGCCTTCAGGTGGGTGCCGACTCGAAACTCTTGGGCAAGATGATTGTCGAGCTGAATGCGCGCAGCAAATATGGAATGAATATCTTGGAGGTACGACGGGTCGAAAATTCGCAGAACCGCCTGCTGAAAAAGGTTATACAGATTGCGGCCGAGTCGGATACGGTGCTGTGCGAGGGGGATATTCTCTTCGTAACGGGCAACCGCGAGAGTGTGCACGCCTTTGCCGACGAGTATAAGACACTTTATATCTCCGAGGATAAGGGAAAGAGCCTCTCGCTCGACTTTTACGATATTGGCGTCGCCGAGATTGTGCTTATGCCATCGTCGAGCTTCCTGAACAAGAAAATCCGCGAGGCCGAGTTTCGCACGCGCTACAATGTGAATGTGCTTGGAATATGCCGCAAAGGAAAATACATAGTACAGTCGCTTGCCAACGAGACCATTCTCGGCGGCGACCTTCTCCTGGTGCAGGGTACGTGGGACAATATAGCTCAGCTCGAAAAAGAGACAACCGAGTGGATTGTCGTCGGACGTCCGCTCGAAGAGGCTGCAAAGGTAACGCTCGACTACAAGGCGCCGTTGGCTGCGGGAATAATGCTCCTTATGATTGCGGCAATGGTGTTCGACTTTATCCCCATTGAACCCGTTACTGCGGTGATGATTGCGGGACTGCTGATGGTGCTCACCGGCTGCTTCCGCAACGTCGAGGCGGCCTATAAGACAATAAATTGGGAGAGTATAGTGCTTATTGCGGCAATGATGCCAATGTCAACGGCTCTCGAAAAGACAGGCGTTTCGGAGTATATATCAACCACTCTCGTAAGCTCGATAGGCAGCTACGGCCCCATTGTGCTTATGGCGGGAATCTATTTTACAACCTCGCTTATGACAATGTTCATAAGTAACACTGCGACGGCGGTGCTTCTGGCGCCCATTGCTCTGAGCAGTGCCCAACAGATTGGGGTGAATCCGACGCCTTTCCTCATAGCAGTGGCCGTTGCCGCAAGTATGTGCTTTGCATCGCCTTTCTCTACTCCTCCCAACGCTCTTGTGATGCACGCCGGACAGTATAAATTCATTGACTATGTGAAAGTGGGATTGCCTTTGCAGATAATAATGGCAATTGTGATGATTTTTGTGTTACCGCTTCTTTTCCCGTTCTAAAAAAAAGCATACTTTTGTAGAAAAATTTGGTCTCTTTTTTAGGAATTATGGATACGACGGAGATACAGAGAGTGAAGCAGCAATTCGGGATTATAGGCAGCGCCCCCGAGCTTATGCGTGCGATAGATACGGCCATACAGGTGGCTCGTACCGACCTTACCGTGCTTGTAACGGGCGAGAGTGGTGTGGGAAAAGAGTTTTTTCCTCAGATTATACACACGAACAGCGCGCGTAAGCACGGCAAATATATAGCAGTAAACTGCGGAGCAATCCCCGAGGGGACAATCGACTCCGAGCTTTTCGGACACGTGAAAGGTGCCTTTACCGATGCCGTCAGCGAGCGTCGAGGCTATTTCAGCGAGGCCGACGGCGGTACAATTTTCCTTGACGAGGTGGGCGAGCTTCCAATCTCGACACAGGCGCGTCTGCTGCGCGTGCTCGAAAATGGCGAGTTTATGCGCGTCGGCTCGTCTAAAGTGGAAAAGACCAACGTGCGCATCGTCTGTGCCACAAATGTCAATCTGCCCGAGGCGATAAAGAACGGACGCTTCCGCGAGGATTTATACTATCGTCTGAGCACCGTTCCCATAAACGTTCCCCCCTTGCGCAAACGCGGTGGCGACGTGCTTCTGCTGTTCAAGAAATTTGTGATGGACTTTTCGGCGCGATACAACGTACCCAAGATAGAGCTCGACGAGGCGGCCACCGAGGCTCTCCTCTCTTACTCGTGGCCGGGCAATATCCGCCAGCTGAAGAATGTGGCCGAGCAAATATCCATCCTCGAACTTAATCGCAAGGTAACGGGCGATACGATGCTGGGCTATCTGCCGCAGCAGAATATGGGCAATCTGCCCGTGCCCGCCGCACAACAAAATGGCGGAAAAACCTTTGAGAGCGAGCGCGAGATACTTTACAGCGTACTTTTTGATATGCGCCGCGATATAACCGAGCTGCGCCGACAGGTGAAGGAGCTTATGGGTGCACGCGCGGTGGCGCCTCACGACGCAGTACAGCTCTATCCTCACGCTCAGGAGGTAACCATCGACCCCCGCACAATACACGTATCCTCACCCTCCACTATGCACGTATCCTCGCCCTCCACTATGCACGAGGTGGGCGAATATATCGACGAGGCACTATCGCTCGACGACGTCGAGAAAAAAACCATAAAATCGGCTCTCGACAGAAATCACGGCCGCCGACGCGACGCGGCACGTGAGCTGAATATCTCGGAGCGTACATTATACCGAAAAATAAAAGAATATGGCATTGAATAAATTGCGACTAACGGTGATGGGGGTGCTGCTGCTGTCTGCGGCGCTGCTTGCAGGCTGCAAAGTGAGCTATAAACTCACGGGCGCATCAATAGACTACACAAAAGTAAAGACAATCTCTTTGGAGACCTTCCAAAATAGGGCGGCCTATCAGTGGGGCCCAATGGCTCCGATGCTCAACGAGACGCTGAGCGACGTATTTGTGCAGCAGACAAAATTGCGTCAGGTGCCTCGCGGCGGCGACCTTCAGCTGGCGGGCGAAATTACCGCTTACGACCAATTTAACAAGTCAATCTCGGCCGACGGCTACTCGGCGATGGTGCAGTTGAAGATAACCGTCAACGTGCGCTTCACAAACAACACCAATCACGACGAGGACTTCGAGCGCAGCTTCTCGGCTACGCGCGATTTTGACGCCTCGCAGTCGCTCGAAAGTGTACAAGAAGAGCTTGTAACCCAAATGATTAGGGAAATTGTCGAGTCGGTGTTCAACGCAGCGGTGGCCAATTGGTAAGGCAATGGAGGCGCTTGTAAACTACATATCCGACCCCGCGGGGCTAAACAGGGAAACACTCTACGAGCTGCGACTGCTCGTCGGGCGCTACCCCTATTTCGACGCCGCCCGCCTGCTGATGCTCAGGAACCTTTATCTGTTGCACGATATTGAATTTGGCAAGGAACTGCGCAAGGCCGCACTTTATCTAAAGAACCGTCGCGTGCTTTTCGAACTTATGGAGGGCTACGGAGCGCCCGTACACGACGAGGCCGATGCCGAGCCCACACTCGACCGCACGATGAGCCTCATAGACGCCTTCCTTGACACTCTGCCCAAAGATAAATTCTCGCTCGAAGCCGAGGGGGCAGCCGCCATCGACTATGCAACAGCCTACCTTAAAGAACCCTCCGAGCAGCCCCCGGCCGACGTGCCCAAGCTGCGCGGGCAGGAGCTTATCGACGATTTTCTCGCGGGCGACAACGAGAGGATTACCCTGCAACTGCGTCCCGAGGCCGAGGCAGAGGCACCCGAACAACCCACAGAAACTACGGCCGAGAGCCCGTTTTTTACCGAAACTCTTGCTGCAATTTACATTAAACAAGGAAAATATGACAAGGCTCTTGAAATTATTCGGCGATTATGTTTGGAATATCCGAATAAAAACCGTTACTTTGCAGACCAAATTAGATTTTTAGAAAAAATAGTTAAACATACAAAAAGAAAATAAAGATGTACACACTTTTTTTGATTCTTGTTTTATTTGCAGCAGTGCTGATGTGTCTGATTGTTCTTATTCAGAATTCAAAAGGCGGCGGCCTTGCATCGAACTTTGCATCATCCAATCAGATTATGGGCGTTAGAAAGACTACCGATTTTCTTGAGAAAACAACTTGGGGATTGGCAGCTGCAATAGCAATTTTCAGTATCTGTGCTTCAATTTCGCTTCCCAAAAGCGTTGTTGTCGAGAATAGCGTAATCCAGCAGAATGCTGTTGAGAATAGCCTTGTTAATCCTATGGCTGTTCCCGGCTTTACACAAGATGCTCCCGCCGAGGCTCCTGCCGCAGCTCCCGCCGAGACACCTGCTGCCGAGTAAAGACCATCTTTTAAACAGGATAAGACACAAGAATAAAAGGATGCACCCGCGTGGGGCATCCTTATTCTTGTGTCTGTTTTTATGAGCTTTTGTGGGGGGGATTATGAATAACGAATGAAAATATCGAGGCTCAGCGGCGTGCGGTAATCATCAGACGACCATCCTCGACCACGGCGCCGAATCGGCAGTCAGGGGCAGTTGGGGTCAGCGCCACGTTCCTGTCCCCGGCAATCTCAAAAACCCTCAGCGCCAATATTCCAATATTCATCCTAAGGTTAATCTCGACGCAGGGGTGCACCTTGTATTCTCCATCCTCAAGAGCAATGAGCATATCAACCCCGACGCAGCCGCAATAGCATCCTCGCAGCCTACGTGCCAAAAGACGCCCGTGAAGCTCTATGAGGCTTTCGAGCAGGGCGCTGTCGCAGCCAGCCTCGATAATCCTTGCCTTTAACTCCCGTTTCGAGGCCACAAAATTATACCCGTAGAACCCGTTGCCGCCCGCAACGAACAGCGAAAAACCCAGAAACAGTGCCTCGCCACTCTCGGTTATATAATATTCGAGGGCAAAATCGAGCCTTTTGTCATACATTTTATCGGCCAGAAAGCCTCCCTGACGCGCGATAAAGCCCGTGAGTTTATCGTGTATCGAGGGCTCGTCGAGGCTGTTTGCCGCAAAAATTCCGCGTCCGCTGCTCGACCACGGCGACTTAAAAATCGTCCTTTCGGGCATTCTGAGCTCGTCGAGGGTCTTTATAAAGCGCATCTTCTCCCCAACGAGCGAGCCGCGAAGCGGGGCTGTCGCTTCGTCGGCGAGAAGCTCCTTTATGTACTCTGCGGCAAATTCGCGGCTCGATAGGGCGCGCATCCTCTCTATTGCCTCGCCACGGGGCATAAGGCTGTCGGGTACCCCGAAGCGTTGCAGCCGGTAGGCGGTTGCGGCACTCCAGCCCCACGGCACGGGACGAAAATGACACCCTGTACTATCGTACAGAGTGTCATACTTCTCATTTTCGTTGATAAAGCGGACACGGCGTTTGTAGGGTGCAAAAAATGCCTCTATGCGGCTCTTGTCCACCCCTGCGCTCAGAAGCACGGCATCGCCCTCCTCGGCCCACCACCAAGCAATTGCCGATAGGTCGCGCTCCATTTGTACGACGCTTTTTGGGGCAATATACTCCTTTGTGCCCTGTGCAAGGGCAAGGTCGTTCGAGTTGTTGAAGAGCAGCAGGCGGTTCATCTGTAGCTCCGAGGGTTAATCCTCGTTGTGTGTGTCGCTGCCTTGCCACTCGCGGCCCATCATATGAAGGGCGGTAACGGCACACTCGTCGCCCTTGTTACCTAAACGTCCGCCGCTGCGCTCCCGGGCCTGCTGAAGGTTGTTTGTGGTTATAAGGCCGAAAATTACGGGGGTGTCATACTCGACATTCAGGCGCGAGAGGCCTGCGGTTACTCCCTCGCAGATGTAATCGAAATGTGGGGTATCGCCACGTATCACACAGCCTATTGCTATTATGCTGTCGTACCTTTTGCTTTTTGCCATTTGCGCCGCGCCGTAGATGAGCTCGAAGCTGCCGGGCACGCTCGCTACTGTGATGTCCTCCTTGTTGACGTCGTTGTCGATGAGGGTTTTTATTGCTCCGTCGCGCAGTGCGTATGTTATTTCGGGATTCCACTCGGCATATACTATGCCTACTCTCTTGTTTTTGCCCGAGGGGGTTACGGCGGGGTCGTAATCGGATAGATTGTGTAATTCGGTTGCCATATTCTCTGTTGTTTTTGGAAAGTTTTTTTTGAGTGTGGTCGCCCCGACTGTTGCTGTTGCTGGGCGTTGCCGTATGCACTCGGTTGTTTTATTTATTAAAAAAGGGGTGTGTCAAAATAACAATTTTGCCACACCCCTTACTATTTTTTTTAAATCTTTGTCTTACTTAACACGGTTGATGTAACGGTCAATGTCCATAGCCTGAATAGAGGCGGGATAGTCGCTCTTAATCTGCTCGTACAGCTTGAGGGCCTTGTCGGCCTTGCCTGCCTGCTCGTACAGAATGCCTGCCTGCAACAGATAGTAGGGGCTTATGGTGTTGTTGTCGGCCTCGCTTGCAGCATCGAGGAAGCAGCTGATTGCTTTGTCGCTGTCGCCTGTCTGTGCGTAGCAGTTGCCAAGAGCACCCTTTACTGCGGGGGCTACCATCTGGTCGTCGCCGCTGAAGTCGCTGAGGTAGGGGATTGCATCCTGATAGCGTCCTACCTGTGCGAGTGCCAATCCTGCGTATGCGTTTGCAAGATTGCCGCTTGCCGTGCCGCTGTACTCCTCGGCTACGGCGATAAGGCCGAGGTTGGCGCCGTCGCCATCCAATGCCTCTTGGAATTTACCCTCGTCGAAGAGCGCCTGCGCTGCGTAGAGTGCCTCGGCTGCCTCTTTCTCGGCGGGAGCGGATACATATTGTTTGTAGAGTGTGCTTCCTACAACGAATAGAACTATTGCTACAACTGCGCCGATGATGGCGTTTTTGTATTTGTGGGCAAATGCCTCGGATTTGCTCAGCACCTCTTCAACGGCGATGGGTGCCTGCTCTGTTTTTTTTGTGCTCATCTTTGTATTTTTTCTTTTATTATTTATTTTCAAAAGGACTTTTCTGCAAAATCAACCGCAAAAGTAATCAAAATCTTTGTAGTGGGAAAATTATATCACTTTTTTTTATCGGATAAGGTAAAATATATCGCCTCAAGCGTGCAAAAGCTATTAAAAAATAGTATCTTCGCGCTACTTTAGTAAATTTTAGGTGCGCTTATGCTTATAGATAATATATCGGTTATAAATTATAGGAATCTCTCTGAGGTCGAGCTTGCTTTTTCGTCGAAGATAAATTGCCTCATAGGCAGTAACGGGATGGGAAAGACTAATCTGCTCGATGCGGTCTATTATCTATCGTTCTGCAAAAGTGCGCTGGGCGCCTCGGATAATTCCAACATTCGCCACGAGGCTCCTTTCTTTATGATTAAGGGAAAATATGTGAGCGGCAGCGGCATTGAGTGCGAAATTTCGTGCGGCCTCAAAAGGGGCGAGAAGAAACAATTCCGACGCGATAAAAAACTATATGAGCGCCTCTCCGACCACATTGGTACGGTGCCTCTTGTGCTTGTCTCGCCCGCCGATAATGAGCTTATTGCGGGTGGCAGCGAGGAGCGCCGACGCTTTATGGATGTTGTAATCTCGCAGTACGATAATGAGTATCTTGCGGCGCTCATACGCTATAATCGTGCCTTGCAGCAGCGCAACGCTCTTTTGCGTGCCGAGCGTGCTCCCGACGGCGAGATTCTTGCGCTTGTCGAGGAGATGATGGCCGCCGAGGCGCAGACTGTCTATAATGGCCGTTGCAATTTTGTCGAGGAGATTATCCCCATTTTCAAGGAGTTTCACAGCCATATTTCGGGTGGCGACGAGGATGTCAGTCTGCGTTACCGCTCGCACCTTGCCGAGGGTAGTTTGCAGCAGCTTCTGCAAGCCTCGCGCAGCGAGGATTTTCGCGTGGGATACACCACAAAGGGCGTTCACCGCGACGAGCTTGTGATGCAGCTCGACGGCTATCCCATTCGCAAAGAGGGCTCGCAGGGACAGAATAAAAGCTATCTTGTGTCGCTTAAATTGGCGCAGTTCGACTTTTTGCGTCGCAAGGGAGGTGAGACGCCGCTTCTTCTGCTCGATGATATATTCGACAAGCTCGACTCGCGTCGTGTCGAGAAGATTGTGCAATTGGTGGCCGGCGATAAATTCGGACAAATTTTCATTACCGATGTGAACCGCGAGCACATCGACAGCATTTTAGAATGTATAGAGGGCGAGTATAAGATCTTCGAGGTAGTAAAAGGTGGCATAAACGTAATAAAAGAGAGATGAAACGAGGAAGCCTTAAATCAATAGCCGAGATTGTGCGCGAGACGTGCCGCGAAGAGGGCCTCGAAACGCCTCTGAACGAGTATCGCCTTGTTCAAGCGTGGACGCAGGTGCTGGGCAGCGGTGTGCAGGCCTATACAAAATCCCTGTTCATAAGGAACCAGATTCTTTATGTAACCCTCTCGTCGTCGGTGCTGCGTCAGGAGCTTATGATGAACCGTCGCACGCTTGTGCACCGTCTGAACGACCACGTAAAGGCGCAGGTAATAACAAATATCATATTCCGATAATAACAAAAAAAGACAGAATAATTATGGAAAATTCAACTCTAAAAATCCGACTAATGGCCCTGAGCTTCTTGCAGTTTGCCGTGTGGGGCGCTTATCTGACATCAATGGGACGCTATCTTGGTGGCGCAGGGCTGGGCGAGCAGATTGGCTGGTTCTACTCGGTGCAGGGATTAGTCTCGATATTTATGCCTGCCCTGATGGGCATTATCGCCGACCGTTGGGTGCCCGCCGAGAAACTTTTGTCTTTCTGCCACGCTGTGGCGGCTGCTTTTATGGCAATCACGGCCTATATGTGCAATTCCCGCGGGGCGGACGTTGTCTTTAACGACATTTTCTGGTTCTACACAATGAGTGTAGCCTTTTATATGCCCACATTGGCCCTCTCAAATTCGGTCTCTTATACGGCGCTTGAGCGTCGAGGCCTCGACACGGTAAAGGCCTTTCCGCCCATTCGTGTGTTCGGAACGATAGGCTTTATCGTCTCAATGTGGATGGTCGATATTTTGGGCTATCAGGATAATGGCAATCAATTTTATACCTCGGCAGTGTGGGGTGCCGTGCTTGCTCTCTACTCGCTGACAATGCCCGCCTGCCCTGTGAGCAAGGGTGGCAAGCGCTCGTTGGCCTCGTCGCTGGGGCTGGACGCGTTCAAACTTTTCAATCAAAAGAGGATGGCGGTCTTTTTCATCTTCTCGATGCTGCTGGGTGGCGCGCTGCAAATTTCCAACGGTTACGCCAACGGCTTTATTGCCGGCTTCAGCGAGATTCCCGAGTATGCGGGAACATTCGCCGTGGAGCATACGAATATAATAATATCCCTCTCGCAGATAAGCGAGACGCTCTGTATTCTGCTCATCCCATTCTTCTTGGGTCGCTTCGGAATAAAGAGGGTGATGCTCATTGCGATGTTCGCGTGGGTGTTCCGATTCGCATTCTTCGGCCTCGGAAATCCCGGCAGCGGCGTGTGGCTCTTCATCCTCTCGATGATTGTCTATGGAGTGGCGTTCGACTTTTTCAATATCTCGGGCTCGCTGTTTGTCGATAAGGAGGTGCCCGAGAATATGCGTTCGAGTGCTCAGGGACTTTTTATGCTTATGACTAATGGCCTCGGTGCCTCGATAGGCGTAATTGCCGCGCAAGAGGTGGTAAATGCATACGCAACCTCTATCGAGGGGTGGAGCACGGCGTGGTACATTTTCGCGGCCTACGCATTTGTTGTGGGCGTGCTCTTTGCGCTGCTTTTTAAAGATGGTAAACCGGTGCAGAAATAATTGCTATGATTGAGCTTGTTGTATCCGATATTTTGTGCAAGGCCTCGGACGAAAGGGCTTATGTGATGATTCTCAAGGAGCGCGAGGGCGAGCGTAAGATTATGGTTGCCATCGGCGCACTTGAGGCACAGGCGATAGCCTTTGCTCTGCGAGGGTTCGAGACTAAACGCCCCATTACGCACGACCTTTTCCGCTCGCTTGCCGATGCCCTCGGGGCCACAATGACCTGCGCCACCATCGGCCGCGTGAACGACGGCACATTCTATTCGCAACTGCTTTATAAGCAGGGCGACGGTGTGTATCAGATAGATGCTCGAACTTCGGATGCGGTGGCAATTGCTCTGCGCGCCGCTGCCCCGATATATATCGACGAGGAGCTTTTGGAGCGTGTGGCCATCCGCGACGTCTTTAACGGCGCAATCTCGGTTCCGATAACAGTCGCCGACGTCGGTACGCTGCGTGCCGTGCTCGACAAGGCTGTAAAAGAGGAAAATTACGAGCTTGCAATGAAAATTAAGGAGGAGATTGACGCGCGCGAAAAGTCGGACGAACACTTGTCCGAGGGTTCTTGCGGCAACGAATAAAAGATATTTTTTCTGCGACACACAACCGGTAAAAAAAACTACTATGGCACTATTCTACGCACCCGACATAAAAGAGAATTGGCAGTTGCCCGAGGACGAGGCGGCACACTGTTTGCGTGTGCTCCGTCTGAGCGTTGGCAGCAAGATTGACATTACCGACGGCAAGGGTTGCTTCTACAAGGCGACAATATCCTCTATCGTCGGTAAGCACTGCTACGTCGAGGCCGAGGAGATTATCGAGCAGCCCAAAGGGTGGAGCGGGCATCTGCACATTGCCATCGCCCCCACAAAGAATATGGATCGCATAGAGTGGATGGTCGAAAAGGCAGTGGAGATTGGGCTCGACGAGCTTACTTTCCTCTCGTGCCGATTCTCGGAGCGCAAGGTGATAAAGACCGACCGCATCGAGCGCATCGTGGTCTCGGCGATGAAACAGTCGCTCAAGGCCCGTAAGACGGTGGTAAATGAGATGGTCGATTTTAAAAAATTTATTGCCTCGGGCGGGGGCGGGGATAAATTCATTGCCCACTGCTACGATGACGAACGTCTGCTCTTGAAGGATACCCTTGCCAAAGGGCGCGACGCAACCATTCTCATCGGCCCCGAGGGGGACTTCAGCCCCGAGGAGGTGCAGGCGGCCCTCTCGGCGGGTTACCGTCCCGTAAGCCTCGGAAATTCGCGTCTGCGCACCGAGACTGCCGGCCTTGTGGCCTGCCACACATTCATCCAAAAGAACGAGCTATGATGCAGCGCTATTTTATACGATTCTCGTACGACGGCGCCGCCTATCACGGATGGCAGGTGCAGCCCAACGCCCGCACCGTCCAGCAGATGCTCGAAGAGGCGCTTGCCACGCTGCTGCGCAGGCCTGTGAGCGTGGTGGGGGCCGGACGCACCGATACGGGGGTAAATGCCGTCAATATGGTGGCTCACGCCGACCTTCCCGCAGGCACCGACCCCTCGCAGCTCCTTTATAAGCTCAACCGCATACTGCCCCCCGATATTGCCGTCAAGGATATTCTTGGGGTGAGGAACGATGCTCACGCCCGCTTCGACGCCACCGCCCGTCGCTACTGCTATTATGTAACGACCGAAAAATCGCCCTTTGCCCGTCGTTACGCCTGCCGCGTGGGCTCCGGCATTGATTTTGAGGCGATGAACAGAGCCGCAGCCATCCTGACCGAATATACCGATTTTACCAGCTTCAGCAAGCTGCACACCGATGTAAAGACAAATAACTGCCGCATTGTGCAGGCTCATTGGCGCAGGATAGACGACGCTCATTGGGTCTTCGAGATTGAGGCCGACCGTTTCCTTCGCAATATGGTGCGGGCAATCGTCGGCACGCTGCTTATGGTGGGGCGCGGACGTATGACGATAGAGGATTTTCGTCGAGTGATAGAGCAGAAGGAGCGTTGCGCCGCAGGCGACTCGGCCGCAGCCGAAGCGCTCTTTTTGGTCGAGGTTAAATATCCTCAAAATATTTACTTATGATGTGGGTGCTGTTGGCTTTTGTGTCGGCGGCTCTTTTGGGCTGCTACGACTTTTTCAAGAAAGTATCGCTAAGGGATAATTCTGTCCTTGCGGTGCTGTTGCTCAACACACTCTTTTCGAGCCTTATTTTTGCTCCCTTTATCGTGCTCTCGCACGCGAGGCTCGTTACCGACGGCTTTTTATATGTGCCGCAGGGCAGCCTGCACCAGCATCTGCTGCTGATGCTCAAGGCGGTGATTGTGCTCGGCTCTTGGCTGTGCGGATATATTGGCATTAAACATTTGCCGATAACAATTGTATCGCCCATACAGGCCACCCGCCCCGTGCTTGTGCTCTTGGGAGCGCTGCTCCTCTTTGGCGAGCAGCTGAACGCCTATCAATGGATAGGCGTGCTGACGGCCATCGTCTCGTTCTTTCTGCTTAGTCGAAGCGGCAAGCGCGAGGGGATAAATTTTGCCCATAATCGTTGGATTCTTTTTGTTATTATGGCTGCTCTTTTGGGTGCCGTGAGTGCTCTGTACGATAAATTTCTTATGCAGCATCTGCGGCCGATGTTTGTGCAGTCGTGGTTCAATATTTACCAGTGTGTGCTTATGGCCGTGATAGTGCTTGCGATGAATCTGTTGTCGAAGAGGCAGCGCAGCAAGCGTTTCGTGTGGCGGTGGAGCATCCCGCTCATTTCTATCTTTTTGGCCGTTGCCGACTTTTGCTATTTCTCGGCTCTTGCCCGTGAGGGGGCGCTAATTGCCGTGGTCTCTATGATTCGTCGCGGAAGCGTTGTTGTGGCCTTTGCCTTCGGGGCGTTGCTGCTGCACGAGAAGAATCTCCGCAGCAAGGCCCTCGACCTTTTATTGATACTGTTAGGATTGTTTTTCTTATATCTTGGTTCAAAATGAAAAAGCTGATTTTTTTAGTGATACTCGCCGCCCTTTTTTGTGCAAGGGCTGAAGCGCAGAGCCTGCGCGACCTTTTTGTTGAGATGCCCGACACGCTGTTGCCGCTGCTGACAACCAACGACCGCCGCGACCTTATTGACTTTTGGGATGCACGTATGAGCAACGAGGTAACCAACCGCCTCGATGGCAAGAGCCGAATAACGGCGCTCACGGACGATTTTCTGGCGCTGCGCCTCACGCACAGTTCGTCGATGCAGATAAAAATGCTCTCGGCCGAGGGTGGCGACACGCTTCTGTGCGTTATAAACACCGTGGGCGGTGAGGCCTCGGACAGCCGCATACGTTTCTACGATAATCGTTGGCACAACGCCGATGCGCACTATTTCGAGAAGCCGTCGATAAGCGACTTTTTCATCCCCTCGGACAGTGTGGCCGATGCTCTCGACGTCTGCGATATTTATCTTGTGCAGTTGAGCCTTGCGCCCGAGAGCGACTCTCTGCGCGCCGACTATACAATGCCCGCTTATATGACGCGCGGCGACTCGGCGCGAGTGGCGCCGTTGCTGCGTCCGCTACACTATCGTTGGACGGGTAAGCGCTTCGAGTAGTATGGGCGTAAGCCCTCGTTAGATTATCAAAAAAAGGTGCATCAATGATGCACCTTTTTTTGATAACATTATAAATACTTAATTGTTAATTATTACTGTCCGCTAAAAGTTCATACATCATTATAATGATAGGGCCGTCCTCCGATTTGGAAGTCAGCCCTATTTTGGTTATCTTTAAGTTACCACACTAAAAGTTTAACCATGAGCAAAAGTACACATTTCTTCGGAC
>JAFQVS010000087.1 GCA_017407905.1 Bacteroidaceae bacterium
CTACTTAGACGCTTGTTTACAAGCGACTAAGTGAGGGCGGTCCGCAGCACCCTTAAAACAATCGTAAACCGCAATGACAAGCAAGCCACCGACCGAGTGAGGTATTCCCACCTCACGAGCAAAGGAGACTTGCGACAATTTCTTTAGGTGCAGTTTTTTTGCTTACTTTTTTCCGAAAAAAAGTAAGTTATAAAATATAACGCGAAAGAGAGAATAGCCGCACAAGTATTCCGAGAGGGTGATAAATATAGTAATCTCAACTACACCTTTTTGCTACTGAGCCTGTTTTTTCTGCGCTCGCTTTGTAAAATATTGAAGTAAACTTCATATTTTCCGCTCGCTTGTTATATCTTTGCAGGGCGTGAGTGTATTATATATGCTGTATGCACTTGTAATTTGTAATAAGTGAAAAAAGATGGAGAACCCGTCTGCAAAATATGATATGTTGGCCATCGTGGGGCCTACTGCCTGCGGAAAGACTGCGCTTGCCGTCGAGGCGGCGTTGGCTCTGGGGGGCGAGGTGATTAGCGCCGATAGTCGTCAGGTCTATCGGGGGATGGATATTGGAACGGGGAAAGACCTTGCCGAGTATGTGCGCGGCGGGGTTACTGTGCCTGTGCACCTTGTGGATATTGTGGATGCGGGCCTGAAATATAATGTGTTCGAGTTTCAGCGCGATTTTCTTGTGGCTTATAATGATGTGAAGCAACGCGGTGCGCTGCCCATTATGTGCGGCGGCAGTGGAATGTATGTCGAGTCGGTGCTGCGCGGATACAGGCTTTTGCCGGTGCCCGAGAATGAGCCTCTGCGTCGGCGTTTGGCCTCGTGCACACTCGATGAGCTAAAGGAAATTCTCGCCTCTTATAAAACTTTGCATAATAACACCGATACTGATACGGTTAAGCGGGCTATCCGCGCAATTGAGATTGAGGAGTATTATGCAGCGTGCCCTGCGCACGAGTGCAGCTTCCCGACGCTAAACACATTGACGGTGGGCGTTGATGTGAACCGCGAGGTGCGCCGCGAGCGCATAAGCCGTCGTCTGGGGGCACGTATCGACGAGGGGCTCATCGACGAGGTGCAGCGTCTGTTGGACAGCGGCCTCACCCCCGAACAACTTATTTACTATGGCCTTGAGTATAAATTTGTTACTCTGTATGTAACGGGGGCTCTGACACGCGAGCAGATGCTGAGTGGCCTCGAAATTGCCATCCATCAGTTTGCCAAGCGTCAGATGACGTGGTTCCGGGGAATGGAGCGTCGCGGAGTAAAAATAAATTGGATTGATGCCTCTTTGCCTTTTGACAAGCAGGTGGAAATAATAAAGGAGTGGTTCTATGATAAAGGCGCATAATGACAACAGACACCGCTGGGGAATAATTTATTGCCCGCGTGTGGGGGCGTGGAAGCCTATGAAGCGCTGGAGCGAGATACGCGACTACCTGAAGGAGCGCGGCGTCGAGTACGACCTTTTACAGTCGGAGAATTTCAGCTCCATCGAGCGTCTGACGCGTGTGCTTGCCGATAATGGCTACGAGACTATTGTGCTTGTGGGTGGCGACGGTGCGCTTCAGGATGCGATAAACGGAATTATGGCCTCGGAGAATCGCTCAAGGGTGGCATTCGGCCTTGTGCCCAACGGCATTGCCAATGACTTTGCGCGCTATTGGGGGCTGGATGCGGGCGACTATAAGCACGCAATTGATTGTATTATGGCTCACCGCACGCGCGCCGTTGACGTGGGCTATTGCAGCTACACAACCGCCGAGGGCGAGCAGACACGCTATTTCTTGAACGTGCTTAATATTGGCCTCACGGCGCATCTTGTCGAGATTGCCAACCGCCGACGTTATCTCTTTGCAAGGGCTGCCTCGTCGCTGACGGGTCTTGCGCATCTGCTTTTCCATCGTCAGAATTATAATATGAAGATTACTCTTAATAACCAGACCGTGGAGCAGAAATTTATGATGCTGTGCATAGGTAATTCGCGCGGATACGGGATGACCCCGAGCGCCGTGCCTTATAATGGTCGTCTGGACGTCTCGGCAATAAAAATGCCCAAATTCTTGGGAATGTTGCAGGGGCTTTATATGGTGGCTCGGCGTAAAATTATGAATTATAAACTGATGGTGCCCTTCCGCACCACCGAGATTCTGATTGAATCGGTCGATAATGCCCGTGCGGGAATAGACGGACGCCCTTTCGCACCCACCTATCCGATGCGTGTGGGCATAGAGCCCGAGGCTTTTAATTTTATAATCCCGAACAGAAAAAAACAAAATAGAACAAAATATGACAATTAGAGAATTAACTGCAACTGACAAATTTTTCTTGTTGGCAGGCCCCTGCGTTATTGAGGGCGAGGAGATGGCTATGCGCATAGCCGAGCGTATTGTGGCAATGACAGCCGACCGTGGTATCCCGTACGTCTTTAAGGGGTCGTACCGCAAGGCCAACCGCTCGCGCGTCGATTCCTTTACGGGAATAGGCGACGAGAATGCTCTGCGTGTGCTGCGTCGTGTGCGCGAGACTTTTAATATCCCCGTGGTAACCGATATTCACTCGGCCGAGGAGGCTGAGATGGCCGCCGAGTATGTCGATATTCTTCAGATTCCGGCATTCTTGTGTCGTCAGACCGACCTTCTTGTGGCGGCTGCAAAGACCGGCAGAATAGTGAACATAAAGAAAGGACAATTCCTCTCGCCTATGGCAATGAAATTCGCGGCCGAGAAGGTTGTCTCCGAGGGTGGCGAGGGGCGTGTGATGCTCACCGAGCGCGGCACCACATTCGGCTATCAAGACCTTGTGGTAGATTTTCGCAGCATCCCGCAGATGCGCAGTTTCGGCTATCCTGTTGTGATGGATATTACACACTCTCTGCAACAGCCCAATCAGAGTGCCGGAGTAACGGGAGGAATGCCCGAGATGATTGAGACAATGGCAAAGGCTGCCATTGCAGTGGGTGCCGACGGACTTTTCATCGAGACGCACGAGAATCCTGCCGAGGCCAAGAGCGACGGTGCAAATATGCTGCGCCTCGACCTGCTCGAAGGGCTACTCGACCGTCTGCTGCGTCTGAGCGAGGCTGTCCGCTAATTAAGGATAAATAAAACGAAAATAACAATGGGTGGCGCCGAGGCTCGCGACGCTGCTCTTTGTTATATATATATGAGGTATAAAGCAAGCTATATACAGAGGCTGCTGCTGTGGACGATAATATTGCTGCACGCGCCTATGCTCTTTGCCGCCCCGGCGGCAAAGAAGGGGCAGCGCGCATCGGCGGCCGACTCGCTAATGAATATTCTTGCGCGGCGTATCGAGGCAAAAGAGTGTGCCGTGGGCGAGGCCTCGGGCAGCCTTTATGTGAAGCAGAGGGCCTCTGTCGAGAAACGGAACTACGGGCTTAATTTTATCCCCGGGATGCCCCGTTTCGACCGCGACCGACGCGATTTTCTGAGCGAGCTCTGCTACGACTTTATATTCTTCGACTATGCAATACCGCAGATAAGGCGTCGCGCCGCACTCTCGTCGCACCGCCACGGCAGCGGCGAGATTGAGCGTGTGCTGCTGCTAATGGCGCCCAATATCTTCGCCGAGAAGATGTTCGAGGAGGGCTATCTGTCGCCCCTGCACCGCACTAACCTAAAATACTATCGTTACAGCCTCGATACGTTGTACCGCACCGCCGACGGTGGCGTAAAGATAAATTTCGAGCATCGCTTCGATAATATCAAGCTGCTCGAAGGGGGATATATTCTGCTGGACGACAGCTGCAACGTGCAGGCCTTTTGCGCCCGAGGGTGGGACGAGCAGGGTCGCTTCGAGGTGGCCTATACGATGGGGCGCGAGGGGTTGCGCCGCTTTCTGCCGCAGAGCGTGTCGCTGAGTATGCAATATAGCTTCGCAGGCAACAGACTGAACGTCGCGGCCGAGGGCTTTTTCCGCTTCGAGACGGCGCTCCCCGTGCCCGAGGCCTACGAGCGCCCCGAGGAGTATAATCTGAGCGTCGCCCCAACAAAAGCACTGCGCGATACAATCATAAAAAACACAGCCGAGTATGTAGCAGCGATGCGCCCCCGTGAGCTCACCGCCTCCGAGACACAGCTTTATGCCAAGAGCAAGGCGCCCGAGACTGCAACCTCCGCGACCGCTCGTGGCCGCGGAAGCGAATTTATCGACGAGACAACCGAAGCGCTATACAGCGTGGGCGACAAGATGATAAGCAGCCACTCGCTCAAATGGGACGGCGGCGAGATGCGAATGTCGCCCATAATAAACCCCTCGTATCTGTCGTACAGCACGGGGCGCGGTCTCTCATATAA
The DNA here is from genome assembly GCA_017407905.1 of Bacteroidaceae bacterium. GTDB lineage: Bacteria > Bacteroidota > Bacteroidia > Bacteroidales > Bacteroidaceae > HGM04593. The sequence goes on from JAFQVS010000087.1 coordinate 4,323, forward strand.
AATGTCGCTCAATCTGCGGAATATACAAAAAGATGGCAGGGAATTTTTGCTTCGCCCGATGATAGGTTACAATTTCAAGCAGGGGGCAGTCTATTGGGACGTTGACGGACGCTACCTTTACTCGCCTCGCAGGATAGGTGAGGTGGGAATAGACGTCGGCTCGGGCAACCGCACGTACAGCAGCGAGGCGCTTAAACGCATCGAACAGATAGCCGCCGACTCGCTCAATTTCGATAATCTTAATCTGGGCTACTTTCGCAGTCTGCACGTGAATCTGTGGCACAGCAGCGAGCTTGCCAACGGCCTCGAATTGCTGTTGGGCACAAACTACCACCGACGCACGCTCATAGGCTCGGCCGGCGAGAGGCTCACTGCCTCGGGTGTTCATCTGAAGAAACGCTACGTGCAATTTGCGCCGCACGTGCGCCTTACGTGGCAGCCCGGAATGTACTATTATGTAAAAGGTTCGCGCAAGGTAAATGTGGGCTCGCGTATGCCTCGATTCTCGCTCGACGTCGAGCAGGCTGTACGCGGGCTGTTCGGCTCGACGGGCGTATATACTCGCGCCGAGCTTGACGTTCAGTATAATTTCAGAGTGAATGGGAGCGATGCGCTCTTTCTGCGCTCGGGAGGCGGAGGATTCTTCTATACAAAAGATACCTATTTTGTCGATTATGCCTTTTTAAGACACAACAGCCTGCCCATCGACCGTAGCGACGAGCTCGACGGAGTGTTTCAGCTGCTCGACTCCGAGTGGTACAATGCCGCCAACAAATATTTCAGGCTGAACGCCACCTATCAATCGCCCTTCTTAGTGCTGCAAAAGATGCTGCCGAGAGTGAATTTCATAAAAAACGAGCGCCTCTATTTTAATATGCTCTTTATCTCGCATCTGCTCCCTTACAGCGAGGTGGGCTATGGCATCGGCACCCCTTACATCGACCTCGGCCTTTTTGTCTGCGGCAAGAATCATCAATTTCACAAAATAGGCTTCAAAATCAGCGTTTCACTGTTCCAAGATTAGTGAAAAAATAAAATTTTTACATTTTTTTTAAAAAATGTTCCAACTTTTTTGTTATTAAGGTTTTTAATACCTACATTTGAAAATGGTTAGGGATGCTGCGCATTATTTATATAATGTGTTGTAAAATAATCGTAAAGAAAAAGCTTAGACTAATATATATTCATTTATCATATAAATTTAACAAGATGAGTTATTTGCGATTCGAAAAAACGCTGATGACGAACTTAGAAGAGTCGTTGCAAAAGGAGATTTTGAGGACAAACCGTTCAGGTGCGTACCACTGTTCGACTATCGTCGATTGCAATACCCGTAAGTATCACGGATTGCTGGTAGTTCCCATCCCGCAACTCGACGACGAGAATCACGTGCTTCTCTCCTCATTGGACGAGACTGTGGTTCTGCACGGTGCCGAGTTTAATCTTGGACTACACAAGTACAATGCCGACAACTTCAGTCCCCGAGGCAACAAATACATTCGCGAGTTCGCTTGGGAGCGTGTGCCCACAACCATCTACAACGTGGGTGGCGTGTGGCTTAAAAAAGAGAAGGCCTTTGTGCACCACGAGAACAGAATCCTTATACGTTACACCTTGCTCAAGGCAAACACGGCTGTAACATTGCGTTTGCGTCCTTTCCTCGCATTCCGCAGTGTGCGTGAATATACCCACGAGAATCACGTAGCCAACCGCACCTACCGCGAGGTCGAGAATGGTATAAGTATGTGTATGTATTCGGGTTATCCCGACCTATATATGCAGCTCAACAAAAAGAATGAGTTTGTTTATCGTCCCGATTGGTACAGAGGCATCGAGTATGTTAAGGAGCTCGAAAGAGGTTACGACTTTAACGAGGATTTGTTTGTTCCCGGCTACTTCGAGGTTAAGATGAAGGTGGGCGAGAGCATCGTATTCTCGGGTGGTATCGACCCCATCAGCACCCGCACTATGAAGGCTGCCTTCGAGCACGAGGAGCAAATTCGTATCCCGCGCGATAACTTTATGCACTGTATGGAGTGTGCAGGAAACCAATTTTTCAATGTTCAGGGCGAGCACATTTACATTCTTGCAGGCTATCCGTGGTTCAAATGCCGCGCACGCGACCTCTTTGTGTCGTTGCCCGGATTGACACTCACCCCCTCGGGCAAGCCCGGCGAGTTTGAGCAGGTTATGCGCACGGCACGCATTGCCATCGAGGACTTTATGGCCGATAAATTCAGTGCAGTGAAAATTTATGAGATGGAGCATCCCGACGTTCTTCTTTGGGCTGTTTGGGCTATTCAGCAGTATGCCAAAGAGCGTGGCGTCGAGGCTTGTCGCGACAAATATGGCGACCTTGTACTGAAAATCATAGACTACATTCGTGCAAACAAACATCTGAACCTGCACCTTGCACCCAACGGCCTGCTCAGCACAAACGGCCGCGACAAGGCAGTAACGTGGATGAATTCGACAGCCAATGGCCGTCCCGTTGTTCCCCGCACAGGCTTTGTGGTCGAGATAAATGCTCTTTGGTACAATGCCCTTAAATTTGCGCAGGAGATGGCACAGCTGATGAACAACAACGAGGTTGTCGAGTCGTTGGTGCGCCCCATTGCTCTGGCAAAGCAGGCATTTGTCGAGATGTTCCTAAACGAGCACGGCTATCTTTATGATTATGTCGATGGCGATTATGTCGATTGGAGCGTTCGTCCCAATATGATTTTTGCAGTGGCACTCGACCACTCGCCGCTCGATGGCAAACAGCAGAAGAAGGTGCTCGATATTGTTACACGCGAGCTTCTTACTCCGCGCGGACTACGCTCGCTCTCGCCCAAGAGCGTAGGATATAATCCCAACTACGTCGGCCCGCAGATTCAGCGCGACTATGCTTACCATCAGGGTACCGTATGGCCTTGGTTGGGCGCATTCTACTACGAGGCTTATCTGAAGATTTACAAGCTGAGCGGTGTATCGTTCGTCGATAGACAGATGATTGGATTCGAGGACGAGATTGTACAGCACTGTGTAGGTTCAATCCCCGAGCTCTTCGACGGTAACCCGCCTTTCAAGGGACGTGGAGCAGTGGCATTTGCAATGAACGTCGCAGGAATCCTCAGAACAAGCCATATACTTAAACAGTACGAATCAAAATTAGAGGCTTAAGGGACGCAGTTTCTTAGTATAAAAAAAGTAAAAAGATAAGCATTATGAAAGTACTAATGTTCGGTTGGGAGTTTCCCCCTCATATTTCCGGAGGTCTTGGAACTGCGAGTTACGGACTCACAAAGGGTTTCCTTCCGCAGGGAGACGTGGAGATAAAATTCTGCATCCCCAAGCCTTATGGTGATGAAGATAACAGCTTCTTGAGAATCGTCGGTATGAATAGTGTGCCCATCGTGTGGAAGGATGTAGATTCAAGCTATGTCGAGTCGCGCGTCGGTGCAATTATCCGTCCCGAGGAGTACTACCGTTACCGCGACCACATTTATGGCGACTTCAGCTATATGAACACCAACGACCTCGGTTGTATGGAGTTTGCAGGCGGTTATCCCGAGAATCTGCACGAAGAGATAAATAACTATTCGATAATTGCAGGCGTTGTTGCACGCACCGAGGAGTTTGATATTATCCACTCGCACGATTGGCTCACCTATCCTGCCGGTATTCACGCCAAGCAGGTGTCGGGCAAGAAATTGGTTATACACGTTCACGCAACCGACTTCGACCGCAGCCGTGGTAACGTCAACCCCACAGTGTATGCAATAGAGAAGAATGGTATGGACCACGCCGACCACATCTTCTGCGTGAGCGAGCTCACACGCCGCACCGTAATTGACAAGTATCATCAGCACCCCGACAAGGTAACAACGCTGCACAATGCCGTTACCCCCCTGTCGGACGATATTATGGCCATCGAGCCCAAGAAGATACCCAACGAGAAGGTCGTTACCTTCCTCGGACGTATCACAATGCAGAAGGGTCCCGAGTATTTTGTCGAGGCTGCTGCACAGGTTCTGAAAAAGACACGTAACATACGTTTCTGTATGGCCGGTAGCGGTGATATGATGAATGATATGATTAAGCTGGTTGCACAGCGCGGCATTGCCGACCGTTTCCACTTCCCCGGCTTTATGCGCGGACGTCAGGTTTACGAGTGCCTCAAGGCCAGCGACGTATATATTATGCCATCGGTGAGCGAGCCTTTCGGTATTTCACCCCTTGAGGCTATGCAGTGCGATGTGCCCACTATAATATCTAAACAGTCGGGTTGTGCCGAGATTCTTGACAAGTGCATCAAGACCGACTATTGGGATATTAACGCTATGGCGGATGCCATTTACGCCATCTGTAATAACGACTCACTCTACGAGTATCTTAAGGTTGAGGGTCGCCGCGAGGTAGATGCAATCACTTGGGAGAATGTAGCACTGAAGTTGCGCAGACTCTACGAACAAGTAATGGCTCATTAAAATAACAAAAAAGAAAAAAAGATATGAAGACTATTTGTTTCTATTTCGAGATTCATCAGCTCAGACAGTTGAAACGCTATCGTTTCTTCGACATTGGTAGCGACCACTACTACTATGATGATTATGCCAACGCAAGTGCAGTAGCCGAGCTTGCCGAGAACTCATACGTTCCCGCGCTCACCACTCTGCTCGATATGATTAAGGAGAACAACGGCGACTTTAAGGTTGCTCTCTCGGCATCGGGTGTGGGATTGGAAATGCTTGAGCTTTACGCTCCTCAGGTGATTGAGCTTCTTAAGGAGCTTGCAAAGACCGGTTGCTGCGAATTCCTTTGTGAGCCTTACTCGCACGGCCTTTCGTCGCTTGTATCTCCCACTGCTTTCAAAGAGGAGGTCGAGAGAATGCAGCGCAAGGTTAAGGAGCTCTTCGGCACACAGCCTAAGGTATTGCGCAACTCGGGTCTTATCTACTCGGATGAGATTGGTGAGATGGCAGCCTCGATGGGCTTCAAAGGTATGCTGGCCGAGGGTGCAAAGCACATTCTTGCTTGGAAGAGCCCCCACTTCCTTTACAACTGCGCAAACGCTTCGGGCCTGAAGCTGTTGCTCCGCGACTTTAAATTCTCGGACGATATTTCACTGCGTTTCTCGAACCCCGAGTGGAGCGAGTATCCCCTCTTTGCCGAGACTTACGTAGATTGGATTGCATCGCTTCCCCAAGAGGAGCAGATTGTAAACATCTTTATGAATCTGTCGGCGTTTGGTATGGCACAGCCCCTCTCGTCGCACATCCTCGACTTCTTGAAGGCTATTCCCGCTGTTGCAAAAGAGCGCGGCATCAGCTTCTCGACACCCTCGGAGATTGTTGAGAAATTTAAGTCGGTTGGTGCTCTTGAGGTTCCCTATCCCACATCGTGGATGGACGAGGAGCGCGACACAACATCTTGGTTGGGTAACACATTGCAGCGCGAGGCTTTCGACAAACTTTATAGCGTTGCCGAGCGTGTGGCTCTGTCGGACGACAAGAAACTGAAGCAGGATTGGGACTATCTACAAGCTGCCGAGAACTTCCGCTTTATGACCACAAAGTCGAACGGTATTATCACCGAGCGCAGTATCTACGACTCGCCCTACGATGCGTTTACAAACTATATGAACATTCTTGGCGACTTTATGGCTCGCGTGCGTGCACAGTATCCCGAGGAGATTGACAACGAGGAGCTGAGCGCATTGAAGCAGGTAATCGAGAATCAGGAGGTAGAGATTGTTCAGCTCGAAGCCGAGCTTGAGGCTCTTAAGGCTAAGGCTGCAAAAAAGACCACAAGAAAGAAAAAAGAGGTTGCCGAGTAAAATTGAACCTCGCAGACTTATAAACTAAGAGTAGCGCCCTATGACGGGGCGCTACTCTTAGTTTATATGCTTTAGTAGTTGTCGGATGGGGCTTTTTTGGGAAAAAGTAAGGCCCAAAGTATAAAGCGAAAGAGAGAATAGCCGCATAAGTATTCCGAGAGGGTGATAAATAAATTACCTCAGCCACACCTTTTTGCTACTGAGCCGTACTTTCTGTGTGTGTTAATTGTTAAAAGCGTCATTTACCGCTCCTCTTTCGACAAAGAGGAGCTGGCGCGTAGCGTCTGAGGAGTTCGATGCTTTTTATAAAAATGTTGTTCGCGGTTTTTTAACTCCTCACCCTCTCGGGAGCTCCTCTTTATTACAAAAAAGAGGAGCGGTACTTTCGGCTCAGTAGAAAAAAAGATATTCCTCTGATACTTATCATTGGGTTAAGAGCCTTGTTGTCCTAATTTTCGTACCCGAGGAAAAACTCCGTTACAGCTCGACAAGCACACGCAGGTTAATCTGTCGGCCCGTAAGATAGTTGGGAACGGCAAAATTATTATTGTAAATGTCGCTCACCCAATAATAGGAGTTTACGTTGTTAATATCGAGCAGATTGAAAGCATCCACCCCGACCCATATATTTTTTATATATCCGTAAAGGCCCGTGCGATAGATATATTCGGTGTTGTCAAGCAGACGGTAGGACATTCCAATATCCACGCGCTTATAGGCAGGGGCGCGGAAGGTCTGTCGCTCGCGTCCCGAGTGTGGCGGCCCGAAGGGCAGGCCGTCGGCATAGACGCCGCGCAGGCTCATCTTCCAGCGTCTGGTGCCCGGGAAAAAGTCGGTGAAATATATCGAGGCGTTAAACGTCTGGTCGGTGGGGCGGGGCAGCCAATCGCCGCCTCTTATCTTCTCCTTCGTGTCCATTATGGAGAATGTTATCCACGAGTCGGTGCCCGGGACAAACTCGCCGAAGAGCTTCATATCTAATCCGGCAGCGTAACCGTGGGCGCAATTCTCGCCGTAATAGACGATGCGCACATTATCGACATTGTAGGGGATAATGTTGTCGAGCTTTTTGTAGTAGGCCTCGGCGGTAAATTTAAACGGACGGTCGAACATCTTGAACATATAGTCGCAGCCCAGCACAAAATGTATCGAGCGCTGCGATTTTATATCCTTGTTCAGTGTAACCGACGTCAGGCCGCCTGCCGTTACCGTGTCGCGCAGCTCCTTGAAGAAGGGCACCTGATAATAGACACCCGTGGCGAAGCGCAACGTCATACTGTTGTTGAACGCAGGGATAAGTCCCACCGAGGCGCGCGGCGATACAAGAAACTCGTCGTTCCAATCCCAATGGGAAAGGCGCAAGCCGGCATTCAGCGACACTACTCCCAGCGAGCTGTTGAATTTATACGTATCCTGAATATATGCCTTCAGATGGTTGCTGTTTGTGGCAGTGTGCGAGCGCAGATTGTATATTGGCGCAAGCGTGGCACCCGTGTGCGGGATATTGTATCCGGCCGAGTCGCGCATCTCCCACTCGCGTTGATTATCCTTAATATGCTCGCCTTTCCATTGCAGGCCCCATCTGAGGTCGTGCGACTTTATGTAGTGTATGCCGCTGAGCGCGAGGGTCTGAACGTCGGCCTCGAGGTAGTTGCGGGCGTGCTCCATATATCGTCCCACGCTCATATTTTCGTCGGCGTTAATGTCGTCTATCCAATATTCGCCGATAATGTCGTAGGTCTCCTCCTCGTTGGTGTTAAAGGCCGAGCCTTGCAGCGACAGACGGTTGTACTCGTCGATTGTGTAGTTGAGCGACAGCGAGCCGAAGAGGGTGTTAAAATGGTCTTTCTCCCACCCTGCAAAATAGACCTTAAACTCTTTGACCTGCTCCATTGTGCCGAAGCTGGTGCTGCGGTCGGTGGGGGTAAACTCGTAGCTGTTGCGCGATACGTTGCCTATGAAGCTGAGGCTCAGTTTCTGCGTGGGGCGCCACTCGAAGAATGTCTGATAGTCGATAAATTGGGGGTTGTACTCGCCCTTTGTGTCGAGCGTACCAAGCAGATAGCGGTTGCTCTTGTAGCGCACCGAGTTTAAGAAACTATATTTGTTGTTACCAACGGCGGCGTATATTCCGGCACCCAAAAGCCCGGCCGAGACGCTGCTCTCGAATTTCTTGGGGCGACGGTAGGTAATGTCGAGTACCGATGACATTTTGTCGCCATATTTTGCTTCGTAGCCTCCCGTCGAGAAGGCTATCGAGCCCACCATATCAGGGTTCAGGAAGCTGAGCCCCTCTTGCTGTCCCGCGCGTACGAGCAGTGGGCGGTAAATTTCAATTCCGTTGACATATACGCTGTTCTCGTCGAAATTTCCACCGCGCACGTTGTACTGCGAGCTTAGCTCGTTGTGCGAGCTTACTCCCGCCTGTGCCGCGATTATCGACTCGACGCCGTTGCCGCTTGCATCGGGAAGCAGGCGCATCTGCTCGGGCATCTCAATCTTCTTTGTGCTGCCCATCTGACGCTCTTTATCGACAACCTCGACGCCTTCGAGTGTTACGTTCATTGCGGGCAGTGCGATGTTTACCACTACCGTGTCCGAGGGGTTGCGCAGCGTGCGTTTGCGTGTCTGATAGCCCAGCATAGAGTAGCTTATGACGAGGCTGTCGCTGCTGTTGCAGCTGAAAATATAGTTGCCCTTGAGGTCGGTAACGGTGCCGGCGGCCTGTCCCTCGACCTTTACGTTGGCAATCTCAATGGGTTGTTGCTTGTCGTCGGTTACACGGCCCTTTATGGTTACCCTTTGTGCCGCGGCTGTCAGGGCTCCTGTGATAAGTAGCAGAAATATTATTATGCGCAGTTTTTTCATTTTTCCTTATAAATACGTGCGTGCGTTTCTTTATCTTAACGTAAAAAAATGCTTAAACGTATATTCGTCGCATAATTTTATTTATCCACCCCCATTTATAGTGCTGCCAATGGTAGGTGCTAATCTGTTTCCCGCCAAAATTAAGGATGAAATTGCGATAGCCCTTGCCCGCCGTGTCAAGTTCGAGAAACTCGAAATGGTCGATGCCGCGACTGTGAGCGTCGGTGATTGCCGCCCACACAGCCATTATGCCGGGGTAGAGCAGAGGGTGGCTCTTGCGCAGTCCGAAACTATAGGCCAGATGGGCGCGACCACTCTCGTAGAGGCATATTGAACAGCCTATTGGACGCCCCTTGTAACGCACGACGAACATTCGCGCGCGCTCCTCGGCGAGCAGTGCTTTTAGATAGGACGTGGGCGGAAGGTGTCTCTTAATCTTGCTGATGTAATATAGACGCAACATTCCAAGTGCCGATGCAATTTCCTGCGCGTCGGTTGCCTCGCCGAAGGTAACGCCGCGGCTCTGAGCCTTGCGTATGTAGGTGCGATAGGTGCGTGCGAGGCGCTTTGTGTGCTGGTTGCCGTGCAGCGACAGATAGACACGGATGCTGCGTCGGGGAAAGAAATTCATCCCGCTGAGTGCGCCGTAAGCGAAACTCTGATTGCTCAGATTGCGCACTTCAATCATCGTGTGGGTAAAGTCGAACAGCGTGTATAGTTTCTTTAGCAGCAGGGCGAATATCTCTTGTCTGTTTGTGCAGCGCGGCGAATATACCCCCTCGCCGTAGATGCTGTACCACGTGTGAATGCCCGGCGGCAAGAGCCGCAGCTCGCGGTTCTTTATCGCCAGCAGATGCCCCTGCTCGCCCTCGTCGTCGTAGGCTGTAAGCATCAAGGGACGCGCCTCGGTGTGCTGCTCAATGAGGCGGAACATCCACGCCGAGTGAAAGGGGTTGCCCTCGATGAGAGAGGGTAGTGCGCTGCTTGTCGTAAAAAGCTCGACTCTCATATTTTCCTTTTTTTGCCACCGTAAAATTAGTGAAAAAGAAAATATGTTGTATCACCGTTCGTTGATAAATTCTCTATGGCTGTTTAATGGTGTTTAATGGTGCGTGTATTATTTAAACAATGGGGCACTTTCAGTCGAGACCATCGAGCAGGATAAACGGTGCCCAATATTTGGGATTATCCCACCCTTTCTCCTTATGCGACCTTACCACCTTTTTTGCCGATTCTAACGCATCGTGCTTGCTCTTGCCATTTATCCAATTTTTGTAAAATTCGGTCATAAACAGAGTGGTTGCATTGTCATCGACGCTCCACAGAGACATTAAAATTGTATTTACGCCTGCTTTCTTGAAACCGCGTTGCAGGCCAAAGACACCGTCGCTCGTAATTTCGCCTATGGCTGTCTGACACGCTCCTAATGTAATAATATCTAATGTGCTTAAGTCTAAAGTTGATATTTCGAGTGCTGTCAGTATGCCGTCGTTCTCTTCGGAGTAGGTGCTATCTGCAAATATTGTATTTTCGGCGCCGGCAAACAATAGTCCCGCCCTTGTGAGGGTGTTGTCCTCGGGTGGGGTGAGTGTCAGTATAGATTGATTTTGCTCTTTATCGTCCTTACGGTAGAAACCGTGTGTGGCAATGTGAGCAACGTTAATACCTTCCCCGCTAAAGGCTCTAAAGGATTGTTCTGTTCCATTTGCTCCTGTAAAGAGCCTTGCCTCGTCGTATTTCTTGTCGCTGTTTAGGATTGTGGCAATGCTTTCGGCCTCGCTTTTTGTGCCGGGCAGATAACTTATGCCACTTACGGCCCCGCGTATGTCGCGTATAATCTCAATGTTTTCTGTTGTCTGTTCGGATTGCTCTGTACTTGGGGCGGTAACAATATCCTGATGCTTATAGTCTATTCCACCATAGATGATGGCTTTTTGTTTTTCTGTTCTGCTTTTCTCGGGACGCATAACTAATTCTCTTGTCGAGGAGATACGATAGAGATTGTATTTGTCAGCCATATAACCTTTTCCATTAGGATTGAGTAGGGATTCTATGCCTATATTGTATAGTGCACCGTCGGGCGCAAAATATATATTCTTTACATTGTCTAAATATTTGCTGATGGGCCCCCAGCATAATTTTGAAAAGTCGCTATTGTCGTAAATGTTTCCGGGAATATCCTTCTCCGAGAATAACTTTACTACTTTGGGCACGTCCCAACCAGAGCGCAGAATCAGTGCCGCAATATGTTTATTGTTATCCTCTAACGAGGCGTAACTGATGAATTCTATCGCAATTTCGTCGGGCTTTAGTATCTCTTGAATATCTTTCCACGTAAGATTAAGACTTTTGGTAAAATCGCCATAAAATTTTGAGTCTTCGACCAGTTGCGTATGTAGCACTAATGCCTGCTCGTCTAATTCATCGGTAGGCAACCCATTGGCTTTATACTGCTGAATGGATAATCGCAGATTCTGTAAATTGTTGTATTTTTCAACTAATTCTTTGTTGCCCGAGTTTAGAATTTGTTGATTCATAATGGCTTCTGCTGTTAGGAATGCTTGCTTTTGGAGCAGGGTACAATCGAATGCTTTTATTATAAGGCTTTCTTTGTTTGATAGTACCGCAAAGTTGTTTAAAATATCAGTGGGAATTGCTGAACCCTTCTGCATCTGGGTTAAACTGTATTTGGTGATTGTAATCAAATCGTTCAGATTTTTATCTATCAATTTCTCGGCATCATCTATCAATCCTTTATTGTATAGTGCTCTGTAAATTTGTCTTTCTAAGGCTCCTGTATTTATATCGCTTTTGGCGTGTGCTCTAAGTATGGTAGAAACTTCTACGTGTGTGAATATGGTATAATGTTTTGTGTAATCAATATTGACAATTTCTGTGTGAATTTTTAGAACCTCGTCGAAATTCTTTTTTATATCTTGATAAATAATTTCGCAACAGCGTAGCCTATAATACTCGATAGAATTTTTGTAATCGGGTAGTTGTCCTATTATGGAGTGTATTTTTTTATTCTGTTCAAATGCTTTTTCTAATTCTCCTTTTTGTATTAAGCAAAATTCAAGATATTGCTCACATTTGATTATTGTTTGAATATCGGAATTGTTATTTCTTGCTAATAAGATTAGTTGACGACACACCTCTTCGGCCTTTGCCGGTTGGTTCTTTGCAAGGTAGATATTTACTTTGTATTCAAGATATTCGGTCTCGTCGGTTAAGGGTGATAAGTATTTGTCGGTAAAGTTTATAATCTCATCGGCTGATTTATTTGTAGTAACAATCCAATCAATTGTTTCGCCGAGTATATGTTTTCGTAAATTTTTGTCTAATCGACTGTCTGAACACCATTTTGCGCTAAATTCTAACAGCCCATCGGCGTCATTTAATTTATGATAGCTTAGTACTATCAATCCCGATATGCTTTTAAAATACATATCTCCCTCTTTGGGGTTTAATATCCAACATTCGAGTACTCTTTCATAAATTCTTATTGCTTCGCGGTGGTTGCCGTATTCGGACTGCATATAAGCTAATAAGTACAGTTGGCCGGTGTCCTCTTCGTTTATATTCGATGAATGTATGGCAATGGCTTCCTGTTTCTGGTGATTCTTGTCTAAGGCAATTGCAAGTTGAGTTTGTGTTAAATGATATGCCGCGCTCTTCTTTCCTGACAGCTTTTCTTGAAGCGCTAATAATTCTTCTAATAAAGGTATTGCATCTGCATCATTTTCTTGGTAGGTGTTAATTTCCATTTTAAGTGCATCGCAGTATGCTCCGTTCTCTTTTCCATATTTTTCTTCCAATAATGTTTTGTAATCTGTGGCTATGCTGCGAGCTACGATTGTGTCTTTAAAATAATCAATGGGACTATCTATTATACGTTGAAAATTAGGAAATCCAATCTTTATATTTTTTTGCTTTTGTAAAAAATCTATAAACAAATAGTACGCACTGCTTCTGGGACAAGTGCTATATTTTTTTATTTTTCTATCAAGCAGATTATAATATTGCTTGCTTCTTTCTCCGGTTTTTTGTTGTAATATGTTTTTGAGCTGTGTTGCTGTGTGGATAGTTACTTTATAGTCTTTCTTATATTTCTCTATATCATCTAATAAAACATCAAATTCGAAATCATATATTTCTAAATCCAATAGAATTTTTTGTTTTAATAATTCATATTTATGTGCTAATTCTTTCTCTTTCTCGGGTTTTAAATCATAGCAATCAACCCCATATAATTCTTCGTATAGGCTACTGTAAGAATAGCCGAGACGTGTTAAAACTTTGATATATTCCTTGCAGCTTTTCCCTTTTTTTATTTCAATAAATTCTCTGTTTTTTTCGTACAGATAGGTTGCTGTTTGGTAATCTTTAGTCCTTGAATAACATAATCCTGCACGATAATTAAGCATATCGATATATAGGCTGTCTATCTGTGGATTGTTTACTTTTTGTATATCGCATAAGTTTGTGCAGAAATCTACAATCTCAGTTGCGGGAATCTCTTCTTTGTGTTTCGTGGTGTTAATATACCAATAAAGCAGTTGCTCATATTCTGCTCCATAGAGTGTATTGTTTCTCTTTCTTATTTCAATGGCTTCTTTGCAAAGAGTAAATTTTTGATTGAAGTCTTTTGTATTTGACCTTGATAATATTCTTTGTTCTATCAATGATATATAATATTGATTGCCTTTTTTTAATCTGGGATGCGCCTTGCTAATAATAGAAATAATAGAATCGACTACCGACGCCTCTTCATCAAATAAATAAGTCGCCTGTTCTAATATCTTGGAGGTTTTCTTCATTATACGAATGTGTACCTCTTTTTTGTCAGTTTGTTTAATACATTGGAGATAGGCGCTTAGGGCATTTGAGCGCGTGTATGACTTTTCGGCCCATTTATCGGCTTGTGCTTCAATTTCGGCTATATTTTGTGCGTTTACAGCTATAATTCCTAATAGTAGGCTTATGAAACATAAAATTCTTTTCATAGTAGATAATGCTTGAAAATTGTAGTAGTGTTTTTTCAAAAATATAACAAAAAAAGTTTATGGCAAAAAACTGTCGAGAAATATTCGTATCTTCGCACACTGAAAATAAAGGAAAAACCAGAGCTATGGAGCAAAAAGATAAAGATAAGGTATATATTTTGGCCATTGAGTCGTCGTGCGACGATACGTCGGCAGCGGTGATGCGTGGCGATACGGTGCTCTCGAACGTTACCGCAAGTCAGGCGGTGCACGAGCAGTATGGTGGGGTGGTGCCCGAGCTTGCCTCGCGCGCTCACGAACTTAATATCGTACCTGTTGTGGATGCTGCGCTCAAGCGGGCGGGCGTTACAAAGGAGCAGCTGTCGGCAGTTGCTTTTACGCGCGGCCCGGGACTTATGGGGTCGCTGCTCGTCGGTGTCTCGTTTGCCAAAGGACTGGCCGCCTCGTTGGGCATTCCAATGGTCGAGGTGAATCATCTGCAAGGGCACATAATGGCGCATTTTATCAAGGAGGATGGCGAGGAGCACGCCGCGCCCGAGTATCCTTTTCTGTGTCTTATGGTCTCGGGCGGAAACTCGCAGATTGTTAAGGTCGATAGCTACCGACAGATGGAGATTGTGGGACATACTATTGACGACGCGGCAGGCGAGGCAATGGATAAATGTGCCAAAGTTATGGGGCTGGGCTATCCGGGCGGCCCCATAATAGACCGCCTCGCGCGCGAGGGTAACCCTAAAGCATACGCCTTTAGTAAGCCTCATATCCCCGGGCTCGATTATAGCTTCAGCGGGCTGAAAACATCGTTCCTCTACACGCTGCGCAAGCTCGTGGCCGACGACCCCGATTATGTGCAAAAGCATATAAACGACCTTGCAGCCTCGTTCGAGGCCACTGTGGTGGATATTCTTATGGATAAACTCTATAAGGCTACTAAGCAATTGAAAATTAAGCGTGTGGCTCTCTCGGGCGGGGTGTCGGCAAATACGGCGCTGCGTCAGGCATTCCACGATTATGCCAAGCGCTACGGATGGCAGATTTTTATCCCGAAATTCGGCTTTACGACCGATAATGCGGCGATGATTGGCATTGTGGGCTATCATAAATATATGGACGAGGATTTTTGCGCAATGGATGCGCCTGCATTCTCGCGTACCTTAATTTAAATAATGGATGCCGAGATACACAAAATAGCCGAGGAGGTGAACGCCCGATTGCGCAGCGGCGCATTGACCATCGCCACGGCCGAGAGCTGTACGGGCGGGGCAATAGCTGCGGCAATAACCTCGGTTGCGGGTAGCTCCGACGTTTTTAAAGGCTCGGTAGTTGCCTACTCCAACGACGTTAAGCACAGGGTATTGGGTGTTGCGCAGGAGATTTTAGACAGCGAGGGGGCGGTGAGTGCCGCAACCGTCGAGGCAATGGCCGTGGGCGTGCAGCGTCTCATTGGGAGCCATTGTGCCGTGGCAACGTCGGGCATAGCAGGGCCCGGAGGCGCTGTTCCCGGAAAGCCCGTCGGCACAGTGTGGGTGGCAATTGTTGTCGGGGACAAACGCATCGTACGCTTGCTAACGTTGCAAGACAAAGGACGCGAAAATAACATTTGCACAACTGTAAAAAATGTCTTATCTTTGTTGCTGAAAGAGATTTAACTGTCGATTAAAGAAAATAAATGCCAATTTGTTTGCAGGATATAGACAAAATTTATATCTTTGCACGCTGTTTTAGGTAAGCACGTAAGAATAAAAAACAAAAAATATATAGAGATGTCTAAAATTTGTCAAATCACCGGTAAGAAAGCCATGGTGGGTAATAATGTTTCACACTCAAAGAGAAGAACAAAGCGTCTTTTTAATGTGAACTTGTTTACCAAGAAATTCTTCTATGTAGAAGAGAATTGTTGGATTCAGTTGCGCGTGAGTGCAGCGGGGTTGAAAATCATTAACCGAGTAGGTCTCGACGCAGCGCTCAAGAGTGCTGTAAGCAAAGGTAATGTTGCTTGGGAAGAGATTAAAGTACTCGACTAAAGTTTAAGGAGGTAAGTAATATGGCTAAGAAGGTTAAAGGAAACCGCGTTCAGGTAATTCTTGAATGCACAGAGCAGAAGAATAGTGGTGTTCCCGGAATGTCTCGTTATATCACTACGAAGAATCGTAAGAATACAACAGAGCGTTTGGAGCTTAAGAAGTACAACCCCTATTTGAAGAAAGTAACCGTTCACAAAGAAATAAAGTAATAAGAAATGGCTAAGAAAGCAGTCGCAACTCTCCAGACCGGCGACAAGGAGAAGTTTGTTAAGGTTATCAAGATGGTTAAGTCGCCTAAGACCGGTGCTTATATGTTTGCAGAGGAGATGCTCCCCCAATCACAGGCTGACGCATCTTTGAAGAAATAAGTAGCGAAGAGAAAGACCTCCGTGGTCTCAAATATAAAGCAGGCTGACAGTGCAAAAGCATTGTCAGCCGTTTTTTGTTGCCGAATGTTTTGTTTTGCGCTCACTTTGCATTATCTTCGCACAAAGCAAACAAAAAAAGAAAAGAATATGAGCCAAATGGTGTCGCCGTCGCTCTTGTCGGCAAATTTCGGAAATCTTCAGGACGACCTGAGTATGATAAACGCAAGTGCTGCCGATTGGTTGCACATTGATATAATGGATGGGGTGTTTGTACCCAATATCTCATTCGGCCCTCCCGTGCTGCAATATGTGGCAAAGTTGTGCAACAAGCCTCTTGACGTGCATCTGATGGTGGTGAACCCGATGAATTATCTCGAAGCGGTAAAGGCGCTGGGCGCGCGAGTGATGAATATTCACTACGAGGCCGAGACGCATCTGCACCGTGCAATTATGAAGATAAAGGACGAGGGGATGATGGCCGGTGTTACGCTGAACCCCTCGACGCCGGTTGTTATGCTCAAAGATATTATCGCCGACCTCGACCTTGTGCTGCTTATGAGCGTTAACCCGGGATTCGGCGGGCAGAAATTTATTCCTCACACGGTGGATAAGGTGCGCGAACTGCGCGAGCTTATCGACGCAACGGGCTCGAAAGCACTTATCGAGGTTGACGGCGGCGTCAACGTCGAGACGGGAAGGCTGCTGGCCGATGCGGGCTCGGACGTGCTTGTTGCGGGCAACGCCGTCTTTAAGGCTCCCGACCCGCAAGGGGTGATTGATGCGCTTCGACAACTTTGACGCTGCAACGCTTTTGTGTGGTGGGGCAACTGCTGAAGAATAATCCTCTATTAAAGTTTCTTTTCCCCCTGATGGCGGGAATTGCGCTATCGTGGCTGTACAGTATTCCATTACTGTACAGCTTGTCGCTTTTTATTATTGCGCTTGCGGCTATGGTTGCGGGGCTGCATCGAAGGGCGCCGCGACTGCTTTTCGGGGTGGCCGTCAGCTGCTTGATGCTTGCTCTCGGAGGGGTGGTCGAACGGTTGGATGCCGACAAAATGGAGGCTCGTTGGAGCGCTGCAAAGGGACGCTTCGAGGCGCAGCTGTGCGAGTCGCCTTTTACCGAACGAGGTACGACAAGGGTTATTGCCGAGGTGCGACGCATCGGACGCGATTCTGTGCCCGACGCAAGGCGCGAGGGGACGGTCGAGGTTTCCTTTGCGGGTAGCGTCGCGCTCGAAGAGCTGCGTGCCGGCGATAGAATCTTTTTCGAGGCAGAAGTGTCGCCCCCAAAGAACAGCGGCAACCCCTGCGAGTTTGACACGGAACATTATATGTATGTAAAGGGGGTTACGGGCACCGTCTATCTGCCTGTCGATGGATGGCGGCGGATGGGCAAGGGGGAGCTCACTCTCTCGATGAGGGCGATGCGTCTGCGCGACGCTATTTTGGATGTCTATCGTCGGCTGGGATTCGAGGGGGAGCGTCTGGCGGTGCTTGCGGCTCTTACCGTGGGCGAAAAGCGTGCCCTCAGGCGCGACCTGCGCGACACATATTCGACGGCGGGGGCGAGCCACGTTCTTGCCCTCTCGGGACTGCATTTGGGTATTTTGTATATGATTCTCTCGCTGCTCCTCCCGCTGCGCGGGGTGGGGGTGCGGGTGTTTGTGCGCGAGGCGTTGCTACTTGCCCTTTTGTGGGCTTTTGCCTTTGTCGGCGGACTGTCGCCCTCGGTGGTTCGCGCGGCTATTCTTTTTTCGATAATGTCGTTGGGGCGGTTGTTGCAGCGCGATACAAGCTCGCTTAATTCGTTGGCTCTTGCGGCGCTGCTGATGCTTGTGGTGCAGCCTCGACTGCTTTTCGACGTCAGCTTTCAGCTCTCTTACTCGGCGGTGGCGGCTGTTCTGTTGCTTGCTCCCGCGATGCGTCGTGCTCTCGGGGCCGATGAGGACGGGGCGCTGCGCGGTTATATTGTCGATATTTTTGTTGTGTCGGTGGCCTCGCAGATTGGTACGCTGCCCTTTATATGGCACTATTTTGGGACTTTTCCGCTCTATTTTCTGCTGACCAATCTTGTGGCGGTGCCCACCGCTTTTGTGGTGATGCTACTTGCGGTTATTATGCTGCTGGCGGCTCCCGTGGCGCTTGGCCGGCAGTGGGTGGCGTTTGCGCTGAGTGCTATCATAGGGTGGATGAACGGCTTTTTTGAGTGGGTGGCCTCGCTGCCCGCCGCCTCGGTGCTGCTGCCCTATCTTACGACTGCGGGGGTGGCTCTTTTGTCGCTGCTGATGCTTATCCTGCTTTTTGCACGGGGGCGCCGACGGTGGCTGTGGCGCATCGCTTCGTGCGGAGCAATTCTCTTGCTTGTCTGTGCAGCCCATCCTCGCGGCGAGTGGGCGGCGCACATAATCTTCTACAACAGCCGTTCGTTCCCCGCGGCGCAGCTTGTGAAGAGCCGCGAGTGCTCTTATCTGCTTACGTCCTATCCGCCCACAGAGGTCGAGACGCGCTATATTGCCGAGCCCTATTGGCGCCGCCACGGGATGCAGCCCCCTGTGGTGGTTGCCGATGCTTACTACCGCGATTTTTCCGATGTGGGGCTTGTCGTCGAGGGTGGTCTTACGCAATTTTCGGGGCGGCGCATTATGCTGCTTGCCGATGAGCATTGGACGGAGCGCTGCACCATTGTTCCGGTCGATTGCATTTGGTTGTGCCGCGGATTTTTGGGCAGCATAAAGGAACTTTTGCAAATTTATCCGTCGCGATACGTTATTATGGATGCTACGCTCTATGCTTCGAGCCGCAAGCGCATCGCGCGCGAGTGCCGCGAGGCGGGGGTGCGTTGCATCGACCTTTCGACTGTCGGTGCAGTGAAAATGTTGTGTGAAAAGACGGGGGTACGTTTCGTAAATCCCGAGGAGTGAAAAATATCACCTCTCGGGGCTTTATTCTTTGCCCGTTTCTTTGTATCTTCGCATAAACTTTTGAAAAAATATGCTCGACAGATTGATTGACGCCTCGAAAATCGAGGCCATTGAACAGATAATAGACAAGGGCGAGAGGTTCGCCATACTCGTGCACCGCAACCCCGACGGCGACGCCGTGGGTTCGGCAACGGCGCTGGCGCTTTTCCTGCGCGCGCGTGGCAAGAGCGCCACGGTGATTGTGCCCAATGCCTTTCCCGTCTTTTTGGCTTGGCTGCCCTCGGCGGACGAGACGATAGTGTATGAGACGGCCCGGGACGAGGCTGTTGCGGCAATAGGGGCGGCCGACGCTCTCTTCTGCCTCGATTTTAATGCCCTCTCGCGTCTGGGCGAGCTGGGGGAGGTTGTTGCCTCCCTTGCGGCGCCGCGGGTGCTCATCGACCACCATCTGCAACCCGACGAGGGCTTTGCAGTAGAGGTCTCTTATCCTGCCGCCTGCTCGACGGCCGAGCTTGTCTTTCGCATAATCTATCGTATGAATAACGAGGCGCTTACGCACGATATTGCCGAGTGTATATACACGGGAATGATGACCGACACGGGCAGCTTCGCCTACGCCTCGAATAGCAAGGATATTTACATAATTATCTCCTGCCTCATTGCGGCGGGCATCGACAAAGACCTAATATACCGTCGGGTTTTTTACAACTATTCGCCCAACAGAATGAAACTATTGGGTTATATGATGTACGACAAATTGCGCGTCTATCCGGCCTTTAACGCAGCGCTTCTGACGCTCACCTACAAGGAGATGCGCCGCTTCTGCGTGGCAAAGGGCGACACCGAGGGGCTTGTGAATATGCCGCTTCAGATAAAAGGGGTGCGCTTCGTCTGTTTCTTGCGCGAGGAGGTTCCGGGCAAGATAAATGTGTCTTTGCGCAGCGTCGATGATTTTCCCTGTAACAGCGTCGCGGCCGAGTACTTCTCGGGTGGAGGCCATAAAAATGCCTCGGGCGGCGAGGTCTATGGCACGATGGAGTATGCCGTCGAGCGCTTCCGCACCGCGCTGTCGAAATATAAACAGCAACTGACCGAATAAATAAGAATAAAATTCTGTTATTTTCAATTAAATATACCCCGTCGATTGTGCTTTTTGAAAATTGTTTTTGTATCTTCGCAGAAAATTGTTAAATTGCACAAAATATAGTGTACATAATAGAGATTATATGAGAAATAAGTGGATGATTTTGCTGATGATGCCCATTGCCGCAATGCTGCTGTGGGCCTGCGATGATGAAAAGACCTATTCGGATATGAAAGAGAGCGAGCGTCGTGCCGTAAAGGCTTTTATAACTGAGCAGGGAATAAAGGTAATATCTTATAAAGAGTTTGTCGAGAAAGACTCGACCACCGACTACGAGAGTAACGAGTATGTGCTCATCGACGACGTATATATGCAGATTGTACGCAATCCCAAAGGCGAGGAGGGTGCCCGTCAGATGCAAGAGGGCGAGACACTCAACATAATAGCCCGCTTCTCCGAGTATAACATTGCCGAGGGCGATACAATATTGGGCAACCTATACGACAGCGATAACCCCGACATTATGCGCGTAACGCTAACAAGCGGAACATACTCGGGAACATTCACCGGCGGTTATATGTTTGCCCGCTATGGAAGCGCAGTGCCCACAGGCTGGCTCACTCCCTTCCCTTATATATGGCTTACACGCCGTCAGTCGCAGGTGGCAAAAGTGAACCTTATTGTGCCTCACACAAAGGGCACCTCAACCGCCTCATCTTATGTTTATCCGTGTTTTTATCAAATAACCTTTACACCCGAAAAACTGTATGACACTAATTAAATCAATTTCAGGCATCAGGGGAACCATCGGCGGCCGTGCCGATGAGGGTCTGACACCTCTTGACATTGTGAAGCTAACATCAGCCTATGCAGCGCTGATACGTAAGACAACCACAAAGACAACAAACAAGATTGTTGTTGGTCGCGACGCTCGTCTCTCGGGCTCAATGGTGAACCACATTGTGTGCGGTACACTTATGGGAATGGGATTCGACGTTGTTGATATAGGCCTTGCATCTACTCCTACAACCGAGCTTGCCGTTACAATGGAGGAGGCTTGCGGTGGTATCATTCTTACAGCCAGCCACAACCCCCGTCAGTGGAACGCGCTCAAGCTGCTTAACGAGAAGGGCGAGTTTCTGAACGCAGCCGAGGGCAAAGAGGTTCTGCGCATTGCCGAGGCCGAGGAATTTGACTATGCCGACGTCGAGACACTCGGTAAATATCGCCTCGATGAGTCGTTTAATCAGAAGCATATCGACGCAGTGCTTGCGCTTCCTTTGGTTGACGTTGAGGCTATCCGAAATGCAGGCTTCCGCGTGGCCATCGACTGCGTAAACTCGGTGGGCGGCGTTATTCTGCCTATGCTCTTCGAGCAGCTTGGCGTTAAGAGCCTCGATAAACTCTACTGCGACCCCACAGGCGACTTCCAGCACAATCCCGAGCCTCTTGCAAAGAATTTGGGCGATATTATGGGCCTTATGGCAAAGGGCGGCAACGACGTTGCCTTTGTTGTTGACCCCGACGTTGACCGTCTTGCAATCATCTGCGAGAATGGCGATATGTACGGCGAGGAATATACTCTTGTTACCGTTGCCGACTATGTGCTTAAACACACTCCCGGAAACACCGTATCGAACCTCTCATCGACACGTGCTCTGCGCGATGTAACCAACAGCCACGGTTGTCAATATGCCGCATCGGCAGTGGGCGAGGTTAATGTGGTTACTCTTATGAAAGAGACTAACGCTGTCATTGGTGGCGAGGGCAACGGTGGAGTAATCTATCCTGCCTGCCACAGCGGCCGCGACGCTCTTGTAGGTATCTGCTTGTTCCTGAGCCATCTTGCACACGAGAAAAAGAGCGTAAGCGAGCTTCGTGCCACTTATCCCGCTTACTTTATGGGTAAGAACCGCATCGACCTTAAGCCCGGTACCGACGTTGATATGATTCTCGAAAAGATTAAGGCCAATTATGCCGATAAGGCCGAGATTAACACCATCGACGGCGTTAAACTCGACTTCCCCGATAAGTGGGTGCATCTGCGTAAGAGTAACACAGAGCCCATCATCCGCATCTATTCCGAGGGCCCCACACAGGAGGTTGCCGACGCTATCGGTGAGGAGATTCTTGCTCTTGCTCAGACATTGATGTAATAAGAGAGAGACACACCCGCTCTAAGATAATGTGTCCCGGGCAGATACCATTTAAGGTATCTGCCCGGCTTTTTTTATAGCTCTTTTGTGTACGGGGCGCGGGCTGTAAAATGGCTCAGTAGCAAAAAGGTGTGGTAGAGATTACTCTATTTATCACCTTCACGGAATACTTATGCAGCTATTCTCTCTTTCATTTAATACTTTTGGCCTTACTTTTTTTCCAAAAAAAAGTAAGCAAAAAAAACTGCACCTAAAGAAATTGTCGCGGGGCCTCCTTTGCTCGTGAGGCAACAATGCGCTCACTCGGTCGGAGGCTCGCTTGTCATTTCGGTTTACGATTGTTTTAAGGGTGCTGCGGACCGCCCTCACTTAGTCGCTTGTAAACAAGCGTCTAAGTAGCGGTTAAACATACCTCGCACTTTTTCCTTAAAAC
>JAFQVS010000088.1 GCA_017407905.1 Bacteroidaceae bacterium
AAGCGTCTAAGTAGCGGTTAAACATACCTCGCACTTTTTCCTTAAAACAATCGTACCTACATTGAATTTCTTTTTTATGGTGCAATAAATTAAAAGTTACCTTTTGTACGTATTATATGCAGCTGTTCTTGATGGTGAAAAATAGATTATTGGTTCTTACCCACAGTAAATTTCTACTTAGGTATTTTTCGGCCTACATTCGCAGCCTCGTCCTTTCTAAGAAGCTGTTTAAATTTCCTCTCCCCAAAATGACGACAAAAAATTAAACAGCTTTTAAAATTTTCTGCGCAAAAAGTCGTGCCGCGTAGCTCTCGGGCATAAATACATTCTCTATGCTCATCGCCTCTAAAATAGACAAATGCACAGAATCTATGGCACGCACATAAAGGCTCTTTGTCCCGAGTTTCTTAAGCGCGGCCACCGTACGCAACGAGGCCGACAGACTGTGCCCTATTGCCACAAATACCGCATCGAGCTGGGCAAGAGGCAGTGATTTTAGCGCCGCCGCGTCTGTTGCATCCAAAATATAGGCCACCGCGATGCGCTCCTTAATATCCTCGATGCGCTGTTCGCACGTATCCACCCCAACGACATCGTGGCCGCCGGCAGTGAGCTCCTCGGCAAGGGCGGTGCCGAAATTTCCCAATCCAATTACAAGATATTTCATATTTTTTAATTTATAATAACATTATCTTTCGGGTAACGGAATTTACGCACTCCGGTAGGCGGAATTATTGTTGCAAGCACCGTCATAAATCCAACGCGCCCAAGAAACATAAGCAGCGACAGAAGCAGCTTCGAGGCACTGCCAAGCAGCGGCGTTACACCGAGGCCGGCCCCCACGGTGCTATAAGCCGATACAGTCTCGAAAAACAATTGTCCCGGAGGAATTTCGGGTTCCAGAATCAACAACACAAAAAAAGCCGAGGCAATTATAAGTATCGACCCGAAGATAACAGCCGATGCACGACGCTGCGAGTCGCTCGAAATTTCCCTGCCAAAAAGCACCACCCCCCGATGCCCCCGCATCACCGAGAGCATATTGGCATACGCCACGGCAAGAGTATTTACCTTAATACCGCCGGCAGTCGATTGCGAAGCACCGCCCACCCACATTAGAAAAACATAAACAACAATTGCAGCCGAGGAAAAGCCCGTGAGGCTTACACTGCCGAATCCCGCCGTCCGAGGCACCGCCGCCGTAAAGAGCGACTGAACAATCTTATCGCTCGGTGGCAGCGCGGCAAAAGCACCGTTCCACTCGAAAAGCGCCATAAGCAGCGCCCCGCCCACGAGAAGCAGAAAAGTCATCGAGAGCACAATTTTTGTGTTTATATTCATTATGTGCCTGTAACGCGCAAGCATCGCGTCTCGTCCGAAGAGGCACCCAATCAACCGTCCGAGATAATAAAAAACAATCTTTTTGAGATTCACAAGAATGGGATAACCCATCGAGCCTAAAATAACAAGAAGCGTAATAATCAGAAAAAACATATTATGCCCCCGCAGCAGAAAATCACCACCAAGATTATCACTCAACGTCGAAAAGCCCGCATTACAAAAAGCCGACACCGAGTGAAAGAGCGAGAAAAAAAACTCCTGCTGCACGCTCATTCCCATCGTCCCTTTGACAGAGAGCCACAAGGCAACAGCCCCCACCGCCTCAATAAAAAAAGTAAAGCCAACGATATTGAGCAGCGTCGCGACAAGCGAGCCAAAAGTATCGCTCCCCAACATATCACGCAGAGCAAACTGACTGTACAAGCCCGTCCCGCCCATAAAAAAGAGAGCAAAAAAGCTGGTTATTGTCATCACCCCCAGACCACCCGCCTGTATGAGCAGCAGAAGCACAATCTGCCCCTCAAGCGAGAAGGTGACCGCAACGTCGAGCGGCGAAAGCCCCGTAACACACACCGCGCTTGTCGAGACAAAAAGCGCATCGACAAGCGACAGATGCACCCCCGCGAGCGTCGAGCGCGGAAGCAACAGTAGCAGCGTCCCCACGCCAATAAGCAGCGCAAAGCAAGCAGCCATAAGCATTGCCGGATTAGTCTTTTTATTTATAAAATCAATAATCCCGCGCGAGACGTCAAGCGCCGAGAGCAGCAGAAGCAGAATCTTCTCGACAAACAGATAATTAAGATAAAAAGGAAGGTCGGTGAGCCGCCCCACGTCCCCCTGCTCAAAAAAACGCAGCAGCGCCGAGAGAAAAAAGAGCACCCCCACAAAAGCAGTCAGAAAAACAGAGTTTCTCTTAATCCTGCGCCACCCAAAGAACAATTGCAAAAGAAACAGCAGCAGATAGCACCACCACGACAGGCGATAAATAAAGTCAATCACCCGACGTTCGGCACCATCGAGCAAAAAACCATAATCCACCACTATTGCCCCAATAGTAACCATCGACAAAATAAAAAGAACCACGGCCAACCAATGCTCAATTGCCGTAACCCTTTTTGTGGTAAATATTTTCTTTATGTTGCGCAGATACATAATCTTAAAAAAAACAAACGAGCCACCATTCATAAACAACATTATCGCAGCCAAAGGTTCAACATTTTTTCAATTAGCAACATAAAAAAGAGCAACGACAGCCACCATAATATAGCCGAAAGAGCACATTATTTGAGAATAAATTACTATTTTAGCAAACTAATTACAAAAGAGAAAAATGATACTCATACATACAGCCGATTGGCATCTGGGACAGACATTCTTCGGATACGACCGCACAAAAGAGCACAGCAATTTTCTCGCGTGGCTCACAGCCACCATAAAAGAGAAAAAAGCCGATGCCCTACTCATTGCCGGCGATATATTCGACACCCCCAACCCATCGGCAAGCGCCCAAAAAAGCCTCTATAAATTCATACGCGACGTAACGCAAGAGAATCCGCAGCTCAGAATAATAATCACAGCGGGCAACCACGACTCGGGCGCCCGCCTCGAAGCCCCCGACACCCTTATGGAGACGATGGGCGTTACCGTGCGCGGAACAATACAACGCACCGCCGATGCCTCATTCGACTACGAGCGCCACATAATTGCACTCTCGGCCGAGATTTGCTGCGTTGCACTCCCCTATCTGCGTCAGGGCGACTACCCCACCGCCGAGAGCTACTCCGAGGGGGTGCGGCACACCTTTTCCACCCTTATAGAGAAAGCCCGAGCGAGATACAAACACATAATCCTTATGGGCCATCTGTTTGCCACGGGCGGCAACGTATCCTCGGACGACCGCAGCGAGCGCACAGTAGTAGGCGGCCTCGACAGCGTCGAGCTCGGCCCCCTCTCGTCCGAGGCCACATATATTGCGCTGGGACATCTGCACAAAGCACAGAGCCTTGGTCCCAAGAAAAACATCTGCTACTCGGGCGCGCCGCTGCCAATGTCATTCGCCGAGCGCTACAATCGTCAAAGCGTTACAATGCTCACGGTTGACAACGATGGCCTTAGCACCGAAAAATTAGAAATACCCGGATGTGTGAAACTCCTGAGCATAGGCGCTGCCCCACTGACGCAGGTGATAAAAGAGATAGAAAATCTACCCGTGGGCGAGGCCGACGACCAATCGCCCTATTTAGAGATAAAAATAGAAATCAGCGAGCCCGAGCCCACACTCAGAGCACAAATTGAAAAGGTACTCGAAGGAAAAGCCGTACGTCTGACACGCATCGAAGCAGTGGCGCAACAAGGCACAAGCAGCATCGAGGCCCCCCTCACATACGACGAGGTAAAAAGCATCGACCCTCTGAGGCTCGCAATCGACTTTTTCTCGCGCAGCTACGGGCACGAAGAGATGCCCGAAAATATGCAGAAACTATTAAGAGAAGTAATTACAGAGATTAGCAATGAAGATTTTAGCAATTAGAGGAAAGAATATGGCCTCTCTGGCCGGCGAATTTACAATAGATTTTCGTAGTGAGCCACTAAAATCGGCCGGTATATTTGCAATCACGGGAAACACAGGCTCGGGCAAAAGTACCCTGCTCGATACAATGTGCATTGCACTGTTCAACGAGTCGCCCCGCACAAAAAAAGTGGTTGGAAGCAGCAAACTCCCCGACAGCAAAGAGGAGACAATCCACGAGAATGACCCGCGCAACATTCTGCGTCGAGGATGCAGCGAAGGATACGCCGAGTGCGATTTTTGCGCCCTCGACGGCAAGGAGTATCGCGCCCGTTGGAGCGTGCGTCGCGCAAATAACAAGCCCGGCGGTCGATTGCAAAATTACACCTACTCGCTGCACCGCCTCGACGATGGCAGCGAGCTTCAAGGCACAAAAAGCGAGCTACTCGAAAAGGTAAAAAAACTCATCGGCCTGACATTCGACCAATTTACACGCGCCGTGCTGCTGGCACAAGGCGACTTTGCCACATTTCTGAAAGCCTCATCGCGCGAAAAGTCCGAGATACTCGAAAAGCTCACAGGCACCGACATATACTCACAAATATCAATCAAAATATTCAACAAGAGCAAAGAGGCCGACAAGGAATTAGAGATAATATCGGCCAGAATGGGCGAGATTACCCTTCTGAGCGACGACGAGCTTCGAGCACTGACCGAGGAGAGAAGCAGCCTCGAAACACAGAAAGAGCACGAAGAAAAGAGCCTCAAGATAATCGAAAAAAAGCTCGATTGGATAGAGCGTATGCAAGCACTCGCCGCCGAAGAGAAAAGCGCCCAAGAGAGCCTCGCCGAGAGCCAAAAAGCCCTCGAAGCACTGCGCCCCACGATAGAGCAGCTCGACAAAATAGAGAGCACACAACCCATACGCGACACATACACCAATATCCTCGCCCTAAAAAAAGAGCTCAAAGAGAGCGAGGCACAAAGCCTGCAACTAAAAGAGAAAGAGAAGATACAGGCCGCCGCACTCTGCTCGGCCGAAGAGCAACACAAAAAACTAATCGAGCAACAAAGCCACATAAACAACGAATGGAACAGCGTGCAGCCCAAGATACGCGAAGCGCTGAAAATAGAAACCGAGCAACAGATTAACACAAAAAAACTCACCGAATACAAAAAAGAGATAAAAAACTGCGCCGAGCAACAATCGCACTGCAACGCCACAATCGAGAGCCTCACAAAAGAGAATGCAGCCCTGCAAAAAGAGCTGCAAACAATCCTCGAATGGAAAAAAGCACACGAAAGCCTCAAGAGCGTATCGACAAATATAGAGACAACGCTAAGCGACATTTCAGAAGCCGCCGAAGCAACCACACTCATAAAGGAGAAAAACAGCCTGCTCGCAACGTCGCAGAGACTGCTCAAGAGAGAGAACGAACAACTCGCAGCAGCACAAGCCGAAGGCGAGCGTCTGAGCCGCACACTCACACAAGAGATTGCCACACTGCGCCAACAGCTTGTCGAGGGCAAGCCCTGCCCCGTATGCGGAAGCTGCCACCACGAGACCTCGACCGTCGGGAGCGATATTCTGCAAGAGGAACTGCTCATACAGGCCAAGCGCCGTAATCAAGAGACAATAGATCATCTGAGCAAAAGCATCGAGCACCACCGCACCGAAATAACAGCCCTTTCTGCATCCATTGAGGGCTACACAAACATATACAACAACAAATTAAGACGAGCAGCACAGCAGCTACACCCCCTTTTACAAAGCAGCAGCCCCACACTGCAAGAGCTCGGCGAGCTTGCCCGCAGCGTAAAAGAGACAGCAACCGAGTGGCAACAAAAAGAGACACAATACACCGAGGCCGAGCACAAAAAACAGATAAACGAGGCCACACTCTCGGCCACCGAAAAACGTCGGAAAGAGGTTCTTGCAACCATCCTCGAAAAAGAGAAAAGCATAAACACAATACAAGAAGAGATTGCCCTACAAGATAAAAAACACTCACAGCTCATAGGCAACAACAGCGCCGAGGGCATCGAGCAGGAGTATCAAAAGAGGATAGAGAGAATAAACAACGCAATAAACAAAAGCAGCGACGAACGCAACAATCTGCTCATAACCCTCGAAAAGAGCCGCCAACAGATTGACACGCTAAACAAGAACATCCGACGCCGAGAGAGCGAATTTCAAGAGCACAAGCAACAGATTGAAGAGTTTCTCGCAAGCGTCAACCCGCCGATGACACTCGAAGAGCTGCACAAAATAGCAACAACACCCGCACACGAAATTACCCGAATGCGCACCCTCGTCAATGAGACAAACAACAGATTGTTACAGGCCGCCACAATGCTCGACGAGCGCCGACGTAACATTCGGCAGCACCAAAGCCTCGAAACACGCCCCGACAAAGATGAGACACCCGAGCTTCTGCTCTACAATCAACAGAGCGCAAAAGAGGGCATAAAACAGCACACCGAGCGACTGACACAAATTACAGCAGCCCTCAGAAACGACGAAGCAAACAAAAAACAGACCCGACAGCTGCGCAAAGAGCACGACGAAGCCAACAACAGAGCCACCGATTGGAAAAAGCTCAACACCCTGTTAGGTTCGAGCGACGGCAACAAATTCAGAATGATTGCACAAGGCTACACATTGGACATAATGCTCTCATACGCCAACAAACACCTCGCCGAGCTATCGGACAGATACCGTCTGGCGCGCATCTCGTCCGAGACGCTTGCAATAAAAGTCATCGACCTTGATATGATGTCCGAGACACGCTCGGTGCACTCACTATCGGGCGGCGAGTCGTTCCTTGTTTCGTTGGCGCTGGCCCTTGCCCTATCGTCGCTCTCGTCCAACAAGATGAGCATCGAATCACTGTTCATCGACGAGGGCTTCGGCTCGCTCGACAGCGAGACGCTGAGCGTGGCAATGGACGCCCTTGAGCGTCTGCACAGTATGGGCCGCCGAATAGGAATAATATCGCATCTTGCCGAGATTATCGAGCGTATCCCCACGCAGATACACGTAATTAAAAGCAAAGAAGGAAAAAGCAAAATTGAGATTATAGGTTAAGGAAACATCAAAGTATGGATAAGACACTCTACATATATAAAGCATCGGCAGGCTCGGGAAAGACCTTCACCCTTGCCGTGGAATATATTAAATTGCTCATTGCCAACCCAAAAGCCTATCGGCACACGCTTGCCGTAACATTCACCAACAAGGCCACCGGCGAGATGAAAGAGCGCATCCTCGGCAGCCTCTACGGAGTGGCGAATGCCTTAGAAGAGGCTCACGACTACTTTCTGAAGATAAGCGCCGCCTTTCCCACAATGAGCGAGCAGGAGCTTCGAGCCCGCGCCCGCGAGGCACTGCATCTGATGCTGCACGACTACGGACACTTCCGCATACAGACCATTGACGCATTCTTTCAAAGCATTCTGCGAGGGCTGGCCAAAGAGCTCGAACTGAGCGGCGACCTCGAAATTCTCATCGAGGACGACGAGCTTCTCTCGAACACCGTTGACCTACTCATCAAGCGCCTCACCCCCACAAGCCAAGAGACTGCTTGGCTGGTAGAGTACGTCGAGGAGTACCTCGAAAATGACCGAGGATGGAACGTGCGCCACGCAATAAAAGAATTTTCGAGGAACATATTAAAGGAGGAGTATCAACAAAAGGGCGACAATCTGCGCAAACAAATTTACGAAAATAACGGCGCCCTGCTGACAGAGTATCGCAACACACTCGCAGCCATCGAGCGGGAAATAAAAGAGAAAGCAAAGAGCATTGCCGACCGTTTTTTTGCCATCGCCAATGCCAACGGAGCCACAGTCGAGGATTTTACCTACAAAGATAAGGGAGCTTGGGGATTTTTCACGAAACTGCAACAGGGCAATCCGATAGAGCTCGGCAGCCGAATGAGCGACTACAAGAATACCCCCCCGAAAATATCAAAGAAACTCGCAGCCGACCAATGTCAGCAGATAGCCGAGTTGCTTGCCCAAAGCGAAGCACTATACGACAACGAGAATGTACGCCTCACAAGCGCGCGTCTGTCGCTGGCTCGCTTCCACCAACTGCGACTGCTCAACAGCATAGCCGACACGCTGCGCGACGAGAACAACCGCGAGAATCGTTTCCTTCTGGCACAGACCACCTATCTTCTGAGCCGAATGATAGACAACGACACCTCTTTTATCTTTGAAAAGATAGGAACCGAGATTAACCACATCTTCATCGACGAGTTTCAGGATACCTCGCGTCTGCAATGGGTCTGTTTCAAAGTGTTGCTCGAAGAGGTAATGTCGCGCGGCGGATTCAACCTTATCGTGGGCGACGTAAAGCAGGCAATATACCGTTGGCGCAACAGCGATTGGAACATCCTGAACAATATGAACAGCGAGTTTAAGAACATCGACACGGGCGATTATCTTACCGAAAGGATGATGGAGCGCCGCACCACAAACTACCGCAGTATGCACAATATTGTACGGTTCAACAATGCACTGTTCAAACAAGCGGCCACGATGGTTGCGGCAACATACAGCGAGCAATTGGGCAGCCGCATCGACGACCTTACCCGCGCCTACAGCGACGTCGAGCAGCAGCTCTCGCCCCACAAGCCCGATTGCGGCTACGCCGAGCTGCGCCTCATCGACGCCGAGAATAAAGAGGAGCTCACCGAGACGGTTGGCAAAGAGCTCATCGAGACGCTGCGCACACTCATCGAAGAGAAGGGGGTGCGTCCGGGCGACATCACCATATTGGTGCGCACACACTCGGTCATTGAGCCCATCGTCGAGGCCTTCAACCGCGAGCTTCCAATGTACAATATCGTATCGGACAGCGCCTACAAACTATCCTCGTCGTTGGCCCTGCGCACGCTCATTGCAGCAATGCGCAATGTGCTCGCGCCTTACGACCGCATAAACAGCATCGAGCTTGTAGAGCTCTACAACAAGATTGTAAAGCAGCGCACCATCGACAACGACACACTCCTCGGCCTTAAGGCCGGCTACGACACACTGCTGCCCGCGACATTCATCGAGCAGCGCGAACAGCTTGCCCAGCGCCCCATAAACGAGCTTATCGAACAGCTGCTTGTACTCTTCGAGCTTGGCACGATAGAGGGCGAAGAGGCCTATATATACTCGTTCCTCGACCACACAAACGAATATCTGCAATCGGGCAGTTGCAACATAAGCGATTTTATCGAAGCGTGGGACAACGAGCTGGGCCAAAAGACCATCCCCGCGGGCGAGGGCGACAGCGTAAGAATTGTAACCATACACAAGTCAAAAGGGCTCGAATTTCACACAGTCATCATCCCCTACGCAAGCTGGCCCATAATAAACACCCGCGGCGACATTCTGTGGTGCCACCCGCAAGAGGCACCCTTCGACAGCCTCGACCTACTGCCCATAAACTACTCGAGTGCAATGCTGCAATCAATATACGCCGACGCCTATAACAACGAAGTACTATTTAAATTGGTCGATAATTTAAACATACTATACGTAGCCTTTACACGCGCAAAGGCCAACCTCATAGTATTTGCCAACGCAAAGGCAAAAGCCGACGACACGGGACATCTGCTGGCCTCACTCATAAGAGGAGAGTGGCTCGACGGCACCGTTTACAACAGCGACACCCGGCAATTGACATACGGCACCATTGTCGGCAGCAAAAGCAAAGAGACAGACAAAAAGAAAGAGAAAAAGCAAGAGAACCCCTTCACCGCGACAAGCACCCCGAGGCTGCAACCCTTCGTCTCGTACGACAATCGCCTCACGTCGCGGCAGTCGAACAATCTTGCGCGCTTCCTCGCCACCGCCCCCGAGAGCCTCGAAGATACCGATTATATGGACAAAGGCGAGCTTCTGCACGAGATAATGTCGCATCTGATAACAGGAAAAGAACTCGACAAAGAGCTTGCAAAAAAACAGTTAGAGGGCATAATAGCCACCGACAGCGACAGAGCGAGAATAAAAAAACTATTGGAGCGAGCACTCTCGCACCCCACAGCCGCACCGTGGTTCGACGGCAGCTACACAGTGATAAACGAGTGCAGCATACTCTATCGCGAAGGCACGCAGAAAGTGTGCCGCCCCGACCGCGTAATGATAAGCGGCGACCAAGCAATAGTAGTCGATTTTAAATTCGGAAAAGAGCTTCCCGCGCACATCACACAGGTGCAGATGTATATGCGCAATCTTGCACTTATGGGCTACCGCAACGTAAAAGGCTATCTGTGGTACGTCTATAAAAACAGTATCGTACCCGTAAAATAATAAAAAAATGAGACACGATAACACCCCGTTCCTACAACTCGTTGCCAGCGACCTTTACACCCGCTTCGACGGCCAACTGCGCGACATTGCAATAGTCTTTCCGAACAAACGCGCAGGACTATTCTTCAACGAGTATCTTATGAACCTAAGCGGACGCCCAATGTGGAGCCCCACCTACATAACCATAAGCGAGCTGTTCGAGCAGTGCAGCAGCGCAATCATCGGCGACCCCATTCTGCTTGTGAGCAAACTCTACAAAGAATACACCCGACACACCCACAGCAGCGAGACCATCGACAGTTTCTTCCATTGGGGCGAGCTTATGATAAAAGATTTTGACGACATTGACAAAAATCTGGCCGACACCGGGCAACTATTCGGCAACCTTAACGAGCTGCGCAGCATAGGCAGTGCAAGCGACGCCCTCGACAGCGAGCAGCGCCTTGCGATAGAACAATTCTTCACCAATTTCAAGCCACAAGAGAGGAGCGAGCTTAAGAGCCGCTTCCTGCACGTGTGGCAGGTGATGGGCGACATTTACACCACATTCAAAGAACAGCTGCGCAGCGAGGGAATAGCATACGAGGGAATGTTGTACCGCGACATTATAGAAAAAGGCGACACACTGCCACTACCCCATCGCAAATATATCTTTGTGGGATTCAACGCACTGAACCGCGTCGAAAGCAAGCTATTCGAGACAGTAGATAAAAGCCAAAAAGCACTCTTCTATTGGGACTACGACACAAGCTACACCAACGACGAAAGACACGAGGCCGGACGCTTTATGCGTCGCAACCTTACACTCTTTGCCAATGCCCTCGACGAATCGCATTTTACAAATATCCGCGACAAAAAAATCAATATAGTATCGGCAACAACCGACAGCATACAGATGCGCTACGCCTCGGAGTGGATAAAAGAGCATACAACCACGGGAAAAGAGGTCGAGACAGCCCTCATACTGTGCGACGAGAGCAAATTAGAGAGCGTCTATCACATTATCCCCGACAACATTCGGGAGCGCAATATCACAATGGGCTTTCCCGTATCGCACACCCCCATTTTCGACCTTGTGAAACAGTTGATAAAGTTACAGACACAAGGCTACGACAAAGAACACGGCACATTCACATTAGAGGCCGTAAGCGCGGTGCTCAACCACCCTTACATAAGAAAAAGCAGCCCGATGGCAAAATCAATAGCACACGAGATAAGCGAAAAACGAGTGCTCTTTCCACCCCTCGGACTATTTGCAGACGATGCACTGCTGCAAAATATCTTCACCCTGCACGACGACAACACCCGCTGGATGCTGTCGATAGGCGAGATTATCCACCGCATAGCCCAAACAAACAACAGCCGCCCCGCCGCCTCGGAGCCGCAAGAGAGAGAGGCTGACATATACAACGAGCTCTTTCTCGAAGCACAGCTGAAAGTATTTACACAGACGCAGCGTCTGGTGGATATTCTCGGCAGCGGCCTTCTGGAGATACAGAAAAACACGCTCGGCAGCCTGCTACTGCGCCTGCTGTCGAGCACGTCAATCCCCTTCCACGGCGAGCCCGTCGTTGGAATGCAGGTGATGGGACTGCTCGAAACAAGAAACCTCGATTTTAAGAACATCATCTTCCTCTCGGCCAACGAGGGCAATCTACCCAAAGCAAGCAGCGAGAGCTCCTTTATCCCCTACAATCTGCGCCGCGCATTCGGCCTTACACTGAGCGAACACCGCGACTCAATATACGCCTACAACTTCTACCGCCTGCTGCAACGAGCCGAAAATATCACAATCGTATATAACTCCTCGGCCGAAGGCTCGGGACGAGGCGGATGCTCGCGCTACATACTCCAGCTGATGGCCGGCGGACAGTGCGCCAATAAAATCTCACTCTGTGCACAACAAAAGAGCGACACGCAGCACCCCGCGACAGTAGTAAAAAACAAAGAGATAATGGAGCGTCTGCACAAAATATACGACAACAGCGGCGGCAACGGACGTCCCCTCTCGCCCAGCGCCATAAACAGCTACCTCGACTGCCCCTTACGATTCTACTATCGCTACGTGATGCAGCTAAAAAAGAGCGAGCAGCTATCGGCCACCATACAAGGCAACGACTTTGGACTGATATTCCACAAAGCCGCCGAGCTCTTCTATGCACATATTCAGGAAAAGAACAACGGCACGATAGAGCGCGGCGACCTTCTGCCCTACATCCAAAAGGACGCCCTTCTGTACCCCTTTGTCGATAAAGCCTTCAACGAGGAGTATTTCAAGAGCGACGAAAAGCCCATCTACGACGGCGAGCAATATATGAACCGCGAGATTATCCACCGCCTGCTGAAGCGCCTCGTAAAAATGGATATTTCGCACACCCCCTTTGAATATGTGGGCAGCGAGCAGGATATATTCTTCGACTACACGGTTGCCACTACGCAGGGCAATATACAACTGCGCATAGGCGGACGCATCGACCGTATGGACCGCAAAGATGGCACACTCGAAATTATCGACTATAAAACCGGCGGCAAAGAGGAGAGGGTCAACAACCTTACACAGATATTTACCCACGAGACAAAAAACAGCGGCTACGTATTCCAGACGCTGCTCTACTGCGTAGCGGCAATAGAGAGCAAGAAAGCAACAAAAGCCTCCCCCTCGCTCATATACATACACCGCAAGGACGCCACCAACCGCAACGACTATATAGTAAAAATAGCCGGTAAGCCACTCTACGACACCGCTCCTCTATGCAGCGAATTTAAAGAACACCTGCACGAGACGCTCGGCGGGATATTCGACGAGGCACTCCCCTTTACGCCCACCGACAAAGAGGAGCGTTGCACCTACTGCGACTTTAAACGCATCTGCGGCAGATAGTACAAAAGCCACATTTTTTCACAGCGCATACAGCCCATAAAAAAACAGACACACAAATAACACACAAGAAAATAATGAGCAAGATAGAAAAACTAAAAATAGCACTCTCAAGAGTATTCGACGACAATCTGCGCACCTCGCAGTGGTACAATTTCATCGACTACATAATAATATCCCTCATCCTAATATCCACAATAGAGGTATTTCTATCCACCTACCCCGGCATTGTCGAGCGCTACGGTACCCTGCTGCACATTATCGACTACACCACGATAGGACTGTTCACCGTCGAGATT
This sequence comes from Bacteroidaceae bacterium, assembly GCA_017407905.1. Classification (GTDB taxonomy): domain Bacteria; phylum Bacteroidota; class Bacteroidia; order Bacteroidales; family Bacteroidaceae; genus HGM04593. The sequence goes on from JAFQVS010000088.1 coordinate 13,337, forward strand.
GCACTGCGCATCTGGAGTGCCGATGCAATAGACAAGCGCTACCGAGGCTTTTGGGGACGCGTGCGCTACTGCTTCAGTTTCTATGGCTTCATCGACCTTCTCTCGATAGTGCCCTTCTATATGAGCCTCTTTGTACAATTCCCTTACAGTATGCTCAAGGTACTGCGCATCGCCCGTCTGCTGCGCATATTCCGTTATATGAAAGCCTTCGGCATACTAAAGCGTGCCATAAGCTCGAAGCGCAACGAAATGGTTGTCTCCATACAATTCATAATCATAATAACCCTGATACTCTCCTTTATACTCTTTTTCGTCGAGCACGAAGCACAGCCCGACGTCTATGACAACTGCTGGAAAGCAATCCTATGGGCATTTGCACAATACATTGGCGACCCCGGCACATTCGCCGAGAACAACCCGCCAATCACCAGCACAGGATATTTCATCGGATGTATAATAGGCGTGCTGGGAATTGCCATTTTTGCCGTGCCCGCCGGACTTATCGGCTCGGGCTTTACCGACGTAATGGAAGAGGATAAAAAACAGAAACGACAAGAGGAGAACATCAAAAACATCATACACACATTCCGATTCGAGAAAGACCATCAGCACACCCGCCTTTACACCGTACCGCGCTATAAATCAATAAGCAGCATAATAACACAAAAATTCATATCCGAGAACAACATAATAGACGCAGTGAAGCACTCGCACTGTATGCACCTATACAATTTGGCAAACGCCATAAACGCCGTTGACCGTCCGCACGACAGAATAGTAATAATAAACTACAAGAAAAACACATCCTACGGATGCTTCATCAACCGAGGCTCGAAAATAACAATCGTCAGCACCTCGGGGCAGCGCGAGCCCATCAACGGGTGGCTGGCCTATCACATTGCAAAAATCGGAGGCTTCAACTACGTCTCGAAAGAGGTCGAGCCCATTGCCGACAGCCACACATCCTACTACAACATAAACAGCGGCGAGCAGCATCCCACGCTCAGGAGATTCCTCGACGACATTAACTCCCTTGCCCGTCCCGGCAGCTGGGTAATTCCCATTATGGGCGCTAAAAATCCACGTTCGTGCCCCACACAAATACATTTCAGCTACAACGACGCCGACAGCAATAAAGCACCCGGCACAATAATCGACCAACCCCTGCTCGATAAAATATACAGCGAAATTTCGCAAAAAATGTCGGACGAATATGGATACCACTGCGACAAAAACAGATACTACACAATGAGCGAGAAAAACATCGCCCACCACCTAAAGGCCGATAATATATTTGTGATGAGCATCGAAAATTTTGTTTGGATGTTCGACAGCCGATATTTGGCAGTGATAAAAACCATTGCCGACACGCTCAACAGCAATATCGAGCCCGAGAAAGCAAAAGAGCTTCCACCCGAAATGTTGACCCGTCAAAGTGGCAAGGATTATGGAATGAACAACTATACAGACTGACACAGAATAACCCGCGCGTCTCCCCGCAAATTAAACTATTTGCAGGGAGACGTCTCTTTTAGGCCCACGAAAAGCCGTCTGCGCACAGCGTAAAGGGCACCCTCTTTAACGTTCTTGGCGGTGTCAATCTGCCATTTTCGGCAATGACGGAACAAATTATTGCGGACTATAATGCCTTCCTTGTGCAGCGAGGGATGGTTAGGAAGTCAATTTCATTCTATATGCGTATAATGCGTGCTGTTTACAACAAGGCTGTAAGACAAAAACTTGTTGAACAATCACACCCGTTTACTGAGGTCTATACGGGCATTGATCGCACACGCAAGCGTGCTGTTTCAGAGTCTGTAATATCGCAGTTGTATAAACTAAAACTTGCAGAAGGGACTCCTCTTGCACTTGCAAGGGATATATTCATTTTCAGCTATTGTACCCGTGGGATGGCATTCGTAGATATTGCCTATCTGAAGAAAGAAAACATCCAAAACGGAGTGATATGTTATGCCCGCCGCAAAACGGGGCAATTATTGAGTGTGCGTATAGAGCCAAGTATCCAGCGGATAATTGACCGATAT
>JAFQVS010000010.1 GCA_017407905.1 Bacteroidaceae bacterium
AAAAGATTTTTTTTCATAAAAAAGATAAAAAAAACCACAATACTACGGGAAATGAGGATAAATCTGCCTATCTTCGCAAAAAAAATCAGAGAATAACAGAAGTCAACATAAAAAAAAGAAAGAAAACTGCAATATGCCAAAGAAGAATTTAAGCACCGACGAGCTTATAAAGTACATAATCGACGCAATACAAGAGAAGAAGGGAAAAAACATAGTAATTGCCAATCTTACGGGATTAGGCAGCTCCATCTGCGACTATTTTGTAATATGTCAAGGAAACTCGCCCACACAAGTGAGCGCAATTACCGACTCAATATGGGACGACCTTACCGAAAAATGCGGTTACAAGCCCTACGCCGTTGACGGACAGCGCAACGCCCAATGGGTAGCAATGGACTACGGCGAAGTATTAGTACACATATTCCTGCCCGACGTACGCACATTCTACGACATCGAGCACCTTTGGGCCGACGCCAAATTAACAGAAATCCCCGACCTCGACTAAACAACTTATGGCACAGAACAACAAAAATAACAAAATCCCCCGAATAAACTTCACGTGGTTTTATATAGTAGCAGGCGCCGCCCTGCTTATGATGTACTTTTTCGGCGATAATATGAGCAGTATGAGCAAAGAGGCCACATACTCCGAGCTCACACAGTACATAACAAAAGGCTACGTCAACGAACTGATAGTATTCGATAACAACGAAGTAGAGGCATACATAATCCCCGACTCGGCCATACACATATTCGAGCGCGCGCCACAAAAAAGCAGCGAACGTCCGATGCTGCTCACCCGCATCGGCTCGGTAGATAAATTCGAGGAGTTTATCGACCAACAAAAAGCCGAAGGAAATTTCGCAGGCGACGTACGCTACAAAGAGAAGCCACAATATTGGAGCGGCTTCTTAATCAACGTACTACCGCTGATATTCTTCATCGGAATATGGCTATTCCTAATGCGTCGTATGAGCGGCGGTGGCGGCGCTGGCGGCGGAGTGTTCAACGTCGGAAAATCGCAAGCCAAACTCTTCGAGAAGGACGAAAAGAACCGCATAACATTCAAAGATGTTGCAGGACAAGAGGGCGCCAAGCAAGAGGTACAAGAGATTGTCGATTTTCTGCGCAGCCCCAAGCGTTACACCGACCTCGGCGGAAAAATCCCCAAAGGAGCACTGCTCGTAGGCCCTCCGGGAACAGGAAAAACCCTGTTGGCCAAAGCCGTGGCAGGCGAGGCCGACGTTCCCTTCTTCTCGCTCTCGGGCTCGGACTTCGTCGAGATGTTCGTGGGCGTGGGAGCATCGCGCGTACGCGACCTCTTCAGACAAGCCAAAGAGAAAGCCCCCTGCATAATATTCATCGACGAAATTGACGCAGTGGGACGCGCCCGCGGCAAAAACCCCTCAATGGGCGGAAACGACGAGCGCGAGAACACCTTGAACCAACTGCTCACCGAGATGGACGGCTTCGGCACCAACAGCGGCATCATCGTAATGGCCGCAACCAACCGCGCCGACATCCTCGACAAGGCCCTGCTGCGCGCAGGCCGCTTCGACCGACAGATACACGTTGACCTGCCCGATCTCAACGAGCGCAAAGAGGTATTTATGGTACATCTGCGCCCGCTGAAGCTCGACCCCTCGGTTGACGTCGATATTCTTGCACGACAGACACCCGGATTCTCGGGCGCCGACATTGCCAACGTCTGCAACGAAGCAGCCCTCATCGCCGCACGAAAAAAGAAAAACGCCGTCGATAAACAAGACTTTCTCGATGCAGTCGATCGCATAATCGGCGGCCTCGAAAAGAAAAACAAAGTAATGACCGACGACGAGAAAAGAACAATAGCCCTGCACGAGGCGGGACACGCCACCCTATCGTGGTTCCTCAAGCACGCCAACCCCCTGATAAAGGTAACAATCGTCCCCCGCGGCCGCGCATTGGGCGCCGCTTGGTATATGCCCGAGGAGCGTCAGATAACCACAAAAGAGCAGATGCTCGACGAGATGTGCGCCATTCTCGGCGGCCGAGCAGCCGAGGAGCTGTTCGTGGGACACATCTCGACAGGCGCAATGAACGACCTTGAGCGCGTAACAAAGCAAGCCTACGCAATGATAGCCTACGCAGGAATGAGCGAGAAACTGCCCAATCTGTGCTACTACAACAACAACGAATACTCGTTCCAACGCCCCTACAGCGAGCGCACAGCCGAGCTCATCGACAACGAGGTAAAGAAACTCATAAACGAGCAATACGAGCGCGCCAAGAGCCTGCTCATCAAGCACTTCGAGGGACACGCCCAGCTTGCCCAACTGCTCATCGAGCGCGAGGTAATCTTTGCCGAGGATGTCGAGAAAATCTTCGGAAAGCGTCCGTGGGCGTCGCGCAGCGAGGAAATTTTTGCAGGCAACAGAGAGACAACAACCAATAATACAGCAAACGAATAAAATAGATAAGACTATGAAATCACTTATTGTACGCGGTGTAACAGGCATCGTATTTGTGGCCGTGCTTATAGCAGCAATGCTATACGGCAGTATTTCATTCGGCATACTATTTGCCATTGTGTCAGGATTGGCAGTGAATGAATTTTGCAACCTCATTCACCAATACAAAAAGACTACCTTCAGCACACTGCTGGCCATAATGGGCGGAATATATCTGTTCTTTATTCTTTTTGCATTCAACAATCTTGAAATCGAAAAGCCCATTGCCATCCTTGTGCCCTACATTGGACTGATAGTATATATGTTTGTACGCGAACTTTACCGCAAAGAGGGTGGCGCGCTGGACAATATGGCCTATTTTGTGTTGTCGCAGATTTATGCAGCACTCCCCTTCGCAATGCTCAACATATTGGCTACATACGGCACAGGATACTCCTTTGCCCTGCCCCTTGCGATATTCATATTCCTGTGGAGCAACGACACAGGCGCCTACTGCGTGGGCAGTATGATTGGCAAGCATAAGATGTTCGAGCGTATATCGCCCAAAAAGTCGTGGGAAGGCTTCGTCGGAGGCGCCGTAACCGCAATATTGGCCGGATACATAATGTCGCTATTCTTTGGCGAGGTGCTCTGTACGTGGCAGTGGATGGCAATGGCCGCAACAACCGTTGCCGCGGGTACGTTGGGCGACCTTATTGAGTCGTGTATGAAGCGCGAGATGAAGATAAAAGACTCGGGCAACATTCTGCCCGGACACGGTGGCATACTCGACCGCTTCGACAGCTGCATTCTTGCCGTTCCCTGTGTGGTGATACTGCTTTATTTGCTGTAAAAGAAAATACGCACACAAAAACTCCCGAGGCTTCCTGCCTCGGGAGTTTTTGTGTGCCTCCTAACGCTATTATATCACAAACAAGGAGAGAGTATTTTGGCTCAGTAGCAAAAAGGTGTGGTCGAGATAATTCTATTTATCACCCTCACGGAATACTTGTGCGGCTATTCTCTCTTTCACTTTATTCTTTAGGACTTACTTTTTTTCCAAAAAAAGTAAGCAAAAAAAACCTGCACCTAAAGAAATTGTCGCAAGGCCTCCTTTGCTCGTGAGGCAACAATGCGCTCACTCGGTCGGAGGCCCAGCTTGTCATTTCGGTTTACGATTGTTTTAAGGGTGCTGCGGACCGCCCTCACTTAGTCGCTTGTAAACAAGCGTCTAAGTAGCGGTTAAACATACCTCGCACTTTTTCCTTAAAACA
>JAFQVS010000089.1 GCA_017407905.1 Bacteroidaceae bacterium
GTAATAAAGAGGAGCTCCCGAGAGGGTGAGGAGTTAAAAAACCGCAAACAACATTTTTTATAAAAAGCATCGAAATCCTCAGCCGCTATGCGCCAGCTCCTCTTTGTCGAAAGAGGAGCGGTAATAACGCTTTTTTAAACACACACAGTAAGTACCGCTCAGTAGAAAAAAGGTGTGGTCGAGATTACTCTATTTATCACCTTCACGGAATACTTATGCGGCTATTCTCTCTTTCATTTTATACTTTTGGCCTTACTTTCTTTCCAAAAAAAAGTAAGCAAAAAACCTGCACCTAAAGAAATTGTCGCGGGGCCTCCTTTGCTTGTGAGGCAACAATGCGCTCACTCGGTCGGAGGCTTGCTTGTCATTGCGGTTTACGATTGTTTTAAGGGTGCTGCGGAATTATAATCGACAATGCTTGCAGCAATAGTCGCGCGAAAATGCAGGCGCAGCTTGCAGCGCGCGGGATGCGAATGGCAAGCATTGTCAACGCCCGGCGGTTAAACATACCTCGCACTTTTTCCTTAAAACAATCGCACCTACATTGAATTTCTTTTTTATGGTGCAATAAATTTAAAGTTACCTTTTGCACGTATTATATGCAGCTGTTCTTGAAAATTAGAAATAGATTATTGATTCTTGTTCACAATAAATTTCTACTAAGCCAAAATTGTGCCGCAGAATTTAAAATAGAATACAAAATAAAATTTAGCCCAAAAGTTTTTTACACAACTTTTGGGCTAAATTTTATTTGCTACTGTGGGCCGGCGCTTTTTATCTGTCTTACTTATATAAGGCCGATTTTTATTCGCAACCGTCAGCTAAACGACACTATGCACTTTTATAGAAAAAAACGATTCATTTTACCAGAACCAACCTTTTTTCTTCTTGGGCTGTTCGCCACTCTCGCTATAAATATCGGCCCACGTCTTATCCTTTGTAACCATTTCATAGATTCTTCCCCAATCGGGCAGGCCGCCAAGATTACGGTCGTCGATAAATAGCTCGGCATCAATTTTACAGTACCCGCCGCCTTCATCAACCTTCTCCTCGGGGAAATTTTTGTTAACGGCATAAAATTCCACGCCACGCTGGCGGCACCACTCAACAGCCTCGTCGAGTAGGGGGCCCTTGCGCACCGTCCACAGAATGAGACGATGCTTCTCCTTAGTGAGCATTTTCAGTGTGGCCGTGGCAAAAGGAATCTCTTTGCCTATTTCGGGATATTTATGCTCTACAATAGTACCATCAAAGTCAACTGCTATTACCATATTTTCTTTTTCCTTTTTTAATTCTGTGCTAAAATAAGTATTTTTTACTGAAAATACGAGCAAGCGAGCAAGAAAATATCGAGCTCGCTTGAATATTTCCTTTTTCAGCAAACGCAGACTATATTCGCATCGCTGTCGCAGTAAGAATTCGTAGTTTAAAGCAGATGTACCTATCATAAGGCAAATACAGCCATAATAAACCAATATAATTACCATATTATGCTATTATAAACCAAAATTTTATTAAATTTGTCTTTTGGTGAGTATTTTAAAAGCAATTGATACTATTTAAATTAAATTATATGAAAAATCTAACTCGACTTTTTGCAACACTTACGTTGCTTGCGTGTGTAGTGTCGCTCAGTGCAGGCGACTGGTTAAAAGATGGTACAAAGAAAAAGCCTTACGACCTCTTTAGGACATATACCTCCGAGGCCATCCCTTATCGTATCCCGGCAATAGCAAAGACCGCATCGGGCGACCTTGTGGCCGTCGCCGATTATCGCTTCTGTCGTGCCGATATTGGATTCGGACACATCGACCTGCACGCACGCATAAGTGGCGACAATGGAAAAACGTGGGGCGATGTATTTACAATAATCGCAGGCGATGGAAAGAAGGTTGACAATAACCCCAACCTCTCACTGACAGCCGGTTACGGCGACCCCTGCATCGTAGCCGACCGCGAGAGCAACCGCCTGCTCCTTATCTGCGTATGCGGCTATCAGACCTATTTTGCAGCCACACGCGAGTATCCCAATCAGGTGGCGCGTCTCTACAGCGAGGATGGCGGAAAGACGTGGAGCGCCCCCGAGGTAATCACCGAGCAATTCTACGCACCCATCGACAATGCGCCTATGGGCCCCATAAAGTCGATGTTCATCGGTTCGGGACGCATACATCAGAGCCGCTACACAAAGGTGGGCGACTACTATCGTCTGTACGCCTGTATGCTGGCACGCGACAAGGATAACAACTTCTGCAATTTTGTAGTCTATTCCGACGACTTTGGACAGAATTGGAACATTTTGGGTGGGGTAGAGGCCGCTCCCATCCCTGCCGGTGGCGACGAGCCCAAGACCGAGGAGCTGCCCGACGGTTCGCTGCTTCTGAGCTCGCGTTGCGGCGGCGGTCGTCTGTACAATATTTTCAAATTCACCGATGCCGACAAGGCCGAGGGCCGGTGGGGCAAGCACGCCTTCTCGGGCGAGAAGAACAATGGCGTTGCGGCGCTCAATAACTCGTGCAACGGCGAGGTTCTTGTGCTCCCCGTAAAGCGCAACAGCGACGGCAAGGATATGTACATCCTGTTGCAATCGTTACCCTTTGGCGGCGGTCGCACAAACGTGGGAATATATTATAAAGAGCTTGCAGTGGCCGAGGACTTTGACACCCCCGAGAATCTTGCAAAGGATTGGGACGGACGCTATCTTGTTACCTATAAAGCATCGGCCTACTCGACAATGATTCAGCAGCAGGATGGTGCCATTGCCTTTGCCTACGAGGAGGATACTTACGGCACTCAGGGTGGAGGTTACACCATTGCCTATAAGAGCTTTACAATTGACGAAATTACCGATGGTAAATACAGCCTTAACGAAAAGGTCAACCGCAAGAAATTCCTTAAGAAACTCTCGAAATAATTTCTTTGGCGCCGGACTGATACAACAAAAAATCCATTGACTTTTTTAGTCAATGGATTTTTTGTGTGATTTATTGGAAGAAGGCTTTATTATTGATACTTTTCTAAAAATTCTTTTTTTATAGAGACAGTATCATAATCGACTATAATCGGAAATAAAAAGCCGTTCCTTAATTCCACTTTAACATATTCGCCACGGTAATAGTTGTAGTAGTCAAGACCCTCAGGGCATTTCTTTTACATAAGCAGATAGCTTAGCACTGCGTCCATATCGGGAAACTCTTTCGAGCCTATATGTATCCACTCGCCGCTAAATTCGCTGGTGCCGTTCTTGCCGCGGTCGTCAATTAGGTAGTCGCCCTGACACAGCTCTTTGTGGTGGGTAAGAATCACTCGTTTGTGGAATATCTCGTTCATATGTTTTTTTACCCATTCAATTTTGTCGCTTGCGGCGGTGGGGTTGTTCCACGGCGAGGTCGAGAGGATGTAAACGTCGTAATATTTTGCCAGCAGACGCACAGCCTCGCGCGCACCGGGAATGGGGTCCATTAGGGCGAAAATGCCGGGAACCTCGTCGAGGCGGCCTTTGTACTGCTCTTTTACCTCGTCGCTCAGTTTCTCTACTCCCGACTCGAAATTGACGAGCACTCCGTCCATATCAAAAAATATTCTTTTCTTGCTCATATTCTTGTATTTTATTTTGTTTGCTGTTTATCGCAAATTTACAAATAGTGTGCGAGAAAAAAAAGTCTCGATAGAATTATTTTTGTGCACGGAAAATTATTTGCGCAGAATGTCGAGGATTACCTTTACGCGGGCCAGCTTCTCGCGGAAATAGACGCGGTAGCCTTTTTTTACGTTAATGTCGCGGGCGTTGTAGCCCACTGCGTCGAGCTGATAGTGGTTGGCGATGAACAGGGCGCGCTCGTTGTGGAATTTCTGCGAGACGATGATGCAACTGTCGAGCTTGTAGTGCTCTTTGGCACGTTTTATGCTTTGCAGAGTGCTTTTTCCTTTTGTGTCGCGTCTTATGGCGCTGCGGGGGACGCCGCGCTTTACAAGGGCGCCGAGCATTTTGCTTGTCTCGTCGTAGTTTTTGCTGCTGTCGCCGCTGACGATTATCTTTTTTACTATTTTTTCTTTATAGAGCTTGGCGGCTGCCTCGATGCGGTAGTTGAAATAGGGGTTGCCGTTTTTGTAGCCTTTGCGATAGGGGGTTGTGCCGAGTACTATGCACACGCGCCCTTTTGTGAGGTTGTCGGTGGTGTCGTAGAGGCGGGGGGCTGCCTCGGTGCTTATTACAATGTCGCAGGCGATGATTATGGAGAATAGGGCGAGGGGCAGAAGCAGTATCGACCCCAGTAGTCGTACCACTATTTTTTTTATTGTCATTTGTGCGGTGGTTGATTGTTGGTGTTTTTTACTCTTTTTTGCTATTCTCGCGTTCGTTGTAATCGACCTTGCCTATTAGGCGCATCAAACGCAGAATGTCGCCCTGACGCTTTTTAATGTATTTTGAGGGCTTTGCCGAGTTGTATCGTCGGGGGTTGGGCAGGGTAGCGGCTATAAGGGCACACTGTTCTTTTGTCAGCTTGTCGGCCGTTGTGTTAAAATGGTGCTTGGCTACGGCCGATGCTCCGTATATTCCGTTGCCCATTTCTATGCAGTTGAGATACATTTCCATTATGCGTTCTTTGCCCCATATTGTTTCGATGAGCAGTGTAAAATAGGCTTCGAGGCCTTTGCGTACCCACGAGCGGCCGTTCCACAGAAAGAGGTTCTTGGCTGTCTGCTGGCTTATGGTGCTTGCGCCGCGCAGACGCTTGCCCTGCTCGGCCTCTTTGCGCGCTTGTTCGATGGCTTTAAAGTCGAATCCGCTGTGCTTGGTGAAAAGATTATCCTCGGACGAGACTACGGCAAGGGCAAGATTGGGCGATATTTTCTCAATCGGTTGCCAATCGTAGTGTATGGGGGCATCGTCGTTTATTGCGCGAATGAGCATCAGAGGGGTGCCGGGAGGCGGCAGATAGCGGTAGGCCACCACCCATAGTATGCTCAGGATGATGAGTGTGATGATGCTTTTGAGAAAAAAACGAAAGACTCTTTTCATATTTTACGTTAAAAAACTAAAGGGCAGCAAGTATTTTGCGTGCTGCCCTTTAGTTCTCTCTGATTATTTATTTTGCAGTGTGCGATAGGTATCGGCTTACGTTTATGTACATTAGGCGTCGGGGAAATTTGGGGCACGGCTCTATGCTGATTATATTGCACAGTGTCTCGGTGTCGAGCTCGCGTCCTTTTACATCCTCAATCTCGAATATTCCGTAAATTATGTGGTCTTGGTCGTCGGGATTTATTACGTAAAATGGTGTGCGACTGCTTTTTCCGTCGCCGTACGTTGTTATCATATTGAGTATGTTCAGATATTTTGTTACGTACGAGGTTGACTCGCTCTCGGGTCTGTTTAATTCGAGTGCCGAGCGCCAAGCGTAGAAGAGTGCATTAAGGCTGACGGGGTTATAGGCGAGTATCTTTTTTGCTGTTGCGTAGATGCTGTTGTTGTCGCCCTGTGCCACGTAGTTTTTCAGTGCTTCTTCGTTGCTGTCGTTGCCGGCATTGTAAGATGGGAGGAACGAGTGCCCGTAATATACAAGGGCAATGTCCTCGGTGCGCAGCAGGGGGTCGTCGTTCTGAAATATATTCAATATGTCTTGAAAATACTCTTTCTCGTTCTCGACTGTCTCTTGTATTACTTTAAGGTCGAGTACTGCTTGTGCCGAGATTGTCATCATTGTGGCAAAAATCGCTATGAATGTAAAGAATATTCGTTTCATTATTTTGTATTTAATTTTATTATTACTCCGTTGTTTGCAGGAACCTCGATGCTTATGGGCTCGTCGGCCGAGAGGGTGAGGCCGAGCTCTTTGCCACTGAGAAGTTCGGTGGCGGTTGAGGCGGTGCCTGTGGCCTCGGTCGAGAAGTAGGCGTAGGCCTCGCGGGGGATTGTTACGTTGCAGTTGCAGTCGTGCTCGCCGAAATTTGTTACTATGAGCAGAAGCTCGTCGGCTGTTCCGCGCAGGTAGCTGTAGATGCGGTTGCTGTCGTAGTGCTCGCTGTGGGGGTTGGCATACTGAAGGTCGTAGAAGCGGCCCTCGCGCAGCGCCTCGCTGCTGTTGCACAGTGTGAGCAGATGGCGGTGGAAGGCTTGTATGCTCTTCTCGTTGTCGGTCAGTAGCTCGTCGTTGTATTGCGAGCCGTTATTTCGGCGGCGCAGTGTATCGACGCTCCAATAGTCGAATATTGTGGTGCGACCATCCACTCCGCTGTAACCCTCTTTGTCCATTCCACGTTCGCCCAACTCCTCGCCGGCATAAAGCATAAAGGGCTGGGTGTCAATGGTTGCCGATACTATGAGGGCGGCAAATGCTCGCTCGGCCTTTGTGGCGAAAAAGTCGGATGCAATGCGCTGCTCGTCGTGATTCTCAAGGAATGTGAGCATATTCTGTCGTATGTCCGAGGTGCTCTGAAGGGTGGTGGTTATGTCGCAGGCCGACGAGTAGCCGTTTATTATCGAGCGCAGCGTGTCGTAGAGGCCTACCTTATCATAAAGGTAGTCGAAATGTCCGTCGCGGATGAAGCTGCGGTATATGTGAGGCTGATAAATCTCGCCTATAAATATAAGGTGGGGATACTCCTCTTTTACTTTCGGCAGCGCCCAGCCCCAAAATTCCACGGGAGTCATCTCGACCATATCACAGCGGAAGCCATCCACTCCCTGTGCTGCCCAATATTTCAGAATCTTGAGCATTTTCACCCACGTGTCGGGCACGGGGCTGAATTGACGATTGCCTGTGCGGTAGTCGATGCCGTAATTGAGCTTTACGGTGTCGTACCAATCGTTGCGCGAGGGGCTGCCGAAGCAGTCGTTGCCCGTGGCGCGCAGAGGGCTTTCGCTGTAGGGCTCGGGAGCGCAGTCTTTTGCGTCGATATTGCATCCATACTCTTGATTGCCAAGATAATAGAAGTTATTATGCCCCAAGAAGAAGCAGCTGTTATCGTCGTTCTGCCCAAAATCGTATGTGCCGGCGGGACGATTGTCGCTCTTGTAGTGGCGCGCTACGTGATTGGGGATAAAGTCGATGATTACTTTCATTCCCTCTTTGTGGGTGCGATTGACAAGCGCTGTAAATTCTTTTCGACGCTCGTTGACGTTAACGGCAAGGTCGGGGTCAACGTCGTAGTAGTCTTTTATTGCGTAGGGCGAACCGGCCTCGCCTTTTACCGTTGCGGGGTGTGTGCTCTCGATTCCGTATTGTGTGTAGTCGGTGCGGGTGGTGTGTTCGAGAATGCCCGTGTACCACACGTGAGTAACTCCCAATAAGCGTATCGTGCGCAGTGCCTTAGGGGTAATGTCGTTGAATTTACCGCATCCGTTCTGTGCAATTGTACCCCCCTCGACCGGGTTGGCGGTGGTGTTGCCAAAGAGGCGCGGGAGCATCTGATAGATTATTATTTTTGACATTTATAAGAATCTTTTATGGTTTATTCTTTGTTCGTTTTTTTCTGAAAAGTTTTTTAGGCTGCTTAAATTGCTTGTAAAAATGTTTCGGTTTGTTTTAGTCTCTCTTTTGCTTGTAATTTGCTTGAAACAAACAGTGCTCGAACAATCACAAAAGTTGCTTGTCAGGGCTTTGCAATTGCTGCCGTAATTTTCTTTATCGTTCCCTGAAGCACCGTTCCGGGGCCGCACTCGGTAAATTCTGTTGCGCCGTCGTTTATCATACGCATTACCGATGCTGTCCAGCGTACGGGCGAGGTGAGTTGTGCCACAAGGTTCTCTTTTATCTCCTCGGGGTTGGTGTGGGGCTGTGCATCTACATTCTGATAGATGGGGCAGCGCGGTGTGTGGAATGTTGTCTCGCGTATGGCCTTTTCGAGCTCCTCTTTGGCGGGCTGCATAAGCGGTGAGTGGAATGCTCCGCCGACGTTCAGCGTCAGAGCACGCTTGGCGCCTGCTGCCTTCAGTGCCTCGCAGGCCTGTGCAACGCCCTCTTCGGTTCCCGATATTACAATCTGTCCGGGGCAGTTGTAATTGGCCGCAACCACAAGATTGCCTTGCTCGGTAATCTCCTTGCAGATGCTCTCGACCGTCTCGTCGGGCAGGGCAATAATGGCCGCCATTGTCGATTTTTGAATCTCGCAGGCACTTTGCATTGCAAGAGCGCGCTTGTAAACGAGCTTGAGGCCGTCCTCAAAGGTCAGTGCTCCCGATGCGGTAAGTGCCGACAACTCGCCCAGCGAATGTCCTGCAACCATCTGCGGGTCGAACCCCTCTTCGAGGGTAAGGGCCGATACCACCGAGTGAATAAATACAGCCGGCTGTGTAACTTTTGTCTGTTTAAGCTCCTCGTCGGTGCCGTAGAACATTATTTCTGTTATTCGGAATCCTAAAATCTCGTTTGCTTTCTCAAAATATACGCGGGCCAATGGGTTGCTGTCGTACAGCTCTTTTCCCATTCCGCTGAATTGTGAACCCTGACCGGGAAATACGTATGCTTTCATCGTTTTTTGTTTGTAGTTTATTTGTCTGAAAATCGTGCTTTGCAGGCACCCGTAAATAAGCGGTGCCGTGATTTTCGCTGCGAAGATAGTCATTTTTTTCTTTCGTTTCTCCAAATGCGATTGTTTATGTGCGGTTTTAATAAAAAATAGTACTATCTTTGCAATATTTTCTCGGTGAATACGTTAAAAAATATAATAGTTTAAAGTAAAAAGTTAAATTTTGTAACAGAAAAACAGAATATATGCGACGAGCTTCATTTTTATTTTTGATTCTGCTAATGTTTGCGCAGTTGACATTTGCACAAACCAACCCCCGTAAGCAAGATGCCGCCGGCAGAGGCAATAGAACCGTACAATCGTCCAACAATCCCGAGGGTGGGGTGATGAGCGACGACGAGATTCTCGAGTACATAAAAAATGAACAAGCCAAAGGTACCGACGGCAAGCAGATAGTAATGAATCTGCTAAAAAAAGGCGTTACCGAGGCACAGCTCAATCGTCTGCGCAAAGAGTACCTCGATAAGAAAAACGAAAAAGCCAGAAAGACAAAAACAAAGTCCGACGAGACGGAATTTGAATCGAGACAAAGAGAGCAACAGCCTATCGTTCAAGATTTTGGCCTTTTTACTGACTCGCTCGACGTGCTTATTCCCGACTCGGTTGCCCTCGAAGAGCTCCACCGCAAGATGAACGAACGTCCCAAAATTTTCGGACACAACATTTTTCGCGATAAGGCCCTGAATTTCGAGCCTAATATGAATATGGCTACCCCCGAGGATTATAAGCTGGGCCCCGGCGACGAGGTTATAATTGACGTGTGGGGCGCATCGCAATCGACAGTGATTGACGAAATTACCCCCGACGGCTATCTGAATATCGACATTTTGGGCCTCGTCTATCTAAGTGGAATGACGGTAAAAGAGGCCGACAGCTATCTGAAAGAGCAGTACAGCCGCATCTACGCAGGAATTTCGGGCGAGAACCCCAACGCACGCATAAAATTATCGCTGGGCAAGATACGCACAATTCAAGTGAGCATAATGGGCGAGGTCGAGAATCCCGGAACCTACGCACTGTCGGCATTTGCGTCGGTATTCCACGCGCTCTATCAGGCAGGCGGAGTGAACGAGATTGGTACCCTGCGTGCCATAAAAGTTGCCCGTGGCGGAAAAACCATTGCAACAATTGACATTTACGACTATCTTCTGAACGGAAAAACATCCAACGACATTCGTCTGTCCGACGGCGACGCAATCATCGTCGATACATACGACTGCCTTGTGGATGTACAGGGCAAGGTAAAGCGCCCAATGTTCTACGAGATGAAAAACAGCGAGAGTGCCGCCGACCTTCTGCGCTATGCAGGAGGCTTTGCCCGTGAGGCCTATCGCGGCGACATTAGAATAGAGCGAGTGGGCGAGCGCGAACGACAGATTTTTACCCTCACCGACAGTGAGCAAAAAACATTCAAAATGCGCGACGGCGATATAATGTCGGTCGATTCCGTAGCCGACAGCTACGAGAATCTTGTCGAGGTTAAGGGCGCCCTTTATCGCCCCGGAAAATTCCAGCTCGGCGGCAGTATCGCAACCGTAAAACAGCTCATCGAGCGCGCAGGCGGCCTAAAGCCCGACGCCTTTGTAGCCCGCGCACTGTTGAACCGCCGTCTGCCCGACCTTACAATGGAGAATCTCTCGGTTGACGTCGCAGGCATAATGGCCGGAACAGCCGCCGACATCGAGCTGCGCAACAACGACGTTCTTTACATCCCCTCGCTCGCCGAAATGGAAGAGATAAAAGTCATAAACATCTATGGCGAGGTGGCAATGCCCGGAAAATACCGTTACGCCGAGAACACCACCATCGAGGATGTAATTCTTATGGCAGGAGGACTAAAAGACAAAGCCTCGACGGCGCGCGTCGAGGTAGTGCGCCGAATGCGCGATTCGGGTGCGCTGACAAGCAACGACACAATTGCAAAGACCTTTACATTCTCTATTGACAAAGGCCTCCTTGTGTCGCGCGGAAACAAATTCACACTGATGCCATACGACGCTGTGTATGTGCGTCGCTCGCCCGGATATTACGAGCAACAAAATGTCGAGATTTCCGGCGAGGTAGCCTTTGCCGGAACATACGTACTCGACCGCAAGAATATGCGTCTGAGCGACCTTGTAAAAAGCGCCGGAGGATTGTCAGACAGAGCCTATCCAAAGGGAGCCCGCCTCGAACGCCGTATGACGGCCGAGGAGAAGGCACGCGCCCTTCAGACACTGCGCACCGTCCAGCGTCAGATGGACTCGGTTGACATCGGCAAGATTGAGGTTCTTGATGTTCACACCGTCGGTATCGAGCTCGATAAAGCAATGAACAACCCCGGAAGCGATTTTGACGTCGTGCTGCAAGATGGCGACAAACTGATAATCCCGCAATTCTCGAACACAGTGAAAATATCGGGTAACGTCGTCTATCCCAACACCGTAACATATAAAGAGAACAAGAGCCTCAAATATTATATAGAGCAGGCCGGTGGATACGGACAGAATGCCAAAAAATCAAAAGCAATTATTATATATAAGAACGGAACGGTTGCACGTGCAAAGGGCAGCAAGAGCTCATTGATACAGCCCGGATGCGAAATTATCGTCCCCACAAAGGTCAAGCGTCAGGGAATGAGCACAACCGAAATTCTCTCGCTATCGTCAACGTCGGCCTCATTGGCAACAGTCATAATTGCGCTTATCAATCTATTGAAATAAAAAACTATGAATATACTGAGCAATATAGACCTCTTTTGGCTGGCACGCCGAGTGTGGAGCGACCGTCGCCGCCTTATGCGTAACTGCATTATCGCAGCCATTGTCGCCGTGATAATAGCATTCAGCATCCCCAAACGATACACATCAACGGTGATACTCGCTCCCGAAGCCTCAAAATCGACCTCTTTGGGCGCTCTTGGTTCGCTTGCCTCAATGGCCGGAGTGAATGTGGGTGATATGGCCGGAAACGCCGATGCAATATATCCCGAACTTTATCCCGAGATTGTAGGCTCGACGGTATTTATTGCCGAGCTTTATGCAATGAACGTAAAGTCGGGCGACGGCGAAATTGATATGTCGCTCTACGATTATATGCGCGATAATCAAAGCAAGGCTTGGTGGATATATATAATAGAATTACCACTTAAATTAAAGCAGATGATTATGCCTGTAAAGGGTGGTGTATCGGTGCCCGAGGATGTAACATACTACAGCTATTCAATGACCGAAATAAATGTCATAAACAAGCTGCGCAAACAAATATCCTGCTCGGTTGATGTAGGTAACGACGTTGTAACAATAAACGCAACAATGCAGGATGCAAAAATCGCCGCACAGGTAGCCGATAAAGTAGCCGCGTTGCTGCAAGAGCACGTAACAAAATACCGCACCGGAAAATCAATCAAAGATTTTGAGTACAGCAGCAAACTCTACGACGAGGCTAAAGCCGACTATGTAAAAAAACAGAGAGCATACGCCGAGTATGCCGACCGTCATTCGCTTGGAACAATTACCTACACGGCACAGATTGAGGAGAATCGTCTGAAGGACGAGATGGAGCTTGCCTACTCGATATACACACAAATGGCACAGCAAAAGGAACTTGCAAAGGCAAAGGTTCAGGAGCGCACCCCGGTGTTCTCGGTGATGCAGCCGGCAGTGGTGCCCAATCTGCCATCTGCACCAAAAAAAATGTTTATGCTCGTCTCAATTGTTTTTCTGACACTCTTCGGACACATTGCGTGGCTTATGGTCGAGAAAGAGATAAAAGAGACCCTGAAGAAACAGCGCCTCGCATTTAAAAAAGATGCCGAGGGCGGTAAAAAATAGAAATTAAAAGTTATACTTTTCTCGACAGTGGGCATTGGGGCAAAAATAGGAAAATATCGAAAGGTGTTGGTTAATTTCTTCTCCCTCTCGATGATAAACGGAGTAAGCTACCTGCTTGCTCTCATCACTATGCCTTATCTTATACGTGTGCTTGGCGAGGAGAAATATGGTGCCTATCTCTTTATATACACCGTGGCGCAGTATCTGTTGCTTGTCGGAAACTACGGCTTCCGTTATTCGGTAACGCGTCAGGTGTCGGTGCACCGCGACGATAACGAGCGCGTAAACGAGATATTCTGTTCGACTATGGTGGCGCGTCTGTTAATCTCGGTGGTTGCCGTGCTGCCCGTGTTTGCTGCCGTGGCCCTGCTGATGGATGGCGACGACGTGCTGATGTATCTGTTTGCCCTCGGGATTGTTTTTGGCGACATTCTCATTCCCGTGTGGCTGTTTCAGGGACTCGAGGAGATGAAATATCTTACCATAGTAAATGTAATCTCGAAATTTGTCTTCGCCGGGCTCATCTTTATCTTTATAACCGAGGGCAGCGACTATATATATGTCGTGCTGCTTAATTCAATGGGTTATATTGCAGCCGGAGCGGCCAGCCTGTGGATTGCGGTGAAGCATTTTGGGATAAGATTCTCGATGCCGACATTCGCGGCCGTAAAGGCTCAGTATCGCGACGGATGGCACATTTTTGTCTCGAACATAGGAATGGAAATGTACCGTAACTCAAATATTTTCCTGCTCAGAATATTTGCGGGCGAGGCAGCCGTGGGTATTTTCGGTGCCGTCGAGAAGATTGTGAAGGCGGTGCAGACAATTCTGAATGCCTTGCCAATGGCGCTCTTCCCTTACGTGAGCCGTCTGTTCTATGGCGAGAAGGCCTCGGATAATATAACGGTGCTTATGAGGCTTGTGCGCTGGGCGTTTGCTCTTCTGACGGTGGTGGCTGTGGTGTTTGCCCTCTCGCCCAAATTGCTGTACATCTATTTGGGCCTCGATATTGACTACGAGATTGCCCGTATGCTTGTGTGGCTTATGGCGCCCGTGCTGCTCTTTGGTTGTATGAATTATATTGTGGGCATTGTGGGGCTTCTGAATTTGGGCGCGGCAAAGAGCTTCCAACGTAATATATGGGTGTCGGCCGTAATTTCGGTGTCGTTTATGGTTATATTCTGCAACGAATATTCCTATTATGCAGCCTCGGTCGCTTGGACGCTTGCCGAGGCTCTGCTCTTTGTGCTGTGTCTTGCCTCGATGCGCAGATTTAAGCATAGAAAGGAGGTTACCCGCTGATGACACTGATGGATTTTATAGCGGTTGTGGCAATTTATGTCGAGATAGCTGTGCTGGCTGTTGTCGATACAAAATTGTGGCGCACCGTATATACTCCGCTCAATATGCTGATGCTGCCATACGCACTTATGCTTATGGTGTCGCTCATTGTCTGCGGCAATTGGGGAATTGTGGAGTTTTATTATCCCAGCCTCACGGTGTGGATGGTGGGGCTGCCGCTCTTCGCAATCCCGAGCTATATTTTGGGCATTGGCTTCCACAAGAGCCTGCTCATCGAGGATGGTGGACGCATTGACGATGAGGGAATGAATATGAAGCGTCTGAATGTCATTACAATTATCCTCATAACGCTGTTTCTTCTGCGATTTTTTATGCTGGCACGTTCGAGCCAACATCTGCCCGGCTCCGAGGATTTTGGCGAGGAGTATGCCGGATGGGGGCTTTGGGGACACTTGCACCGTCTGTTGCACGCTCTGTGCATCATATACATTTATAAATACGACCGCAAACATTGGTACTATATGCTCTTTATCGTTGGAATGATGTTTGTAACGGTAATGTACGGTGTAAAATCGTGGATTCTCATCCCCACGATGGGCGGTGTGTGTATGCGTCTGTTCGCAGGAAAATTAAAGCTGAAATTATCGCTCTTTTTAAAGATTGGTATTTTCGCCTTTGTCGTATTCTTTGTAACATACTCTCTGACGCTGTATTTGGGAAAAGAGGTTGCGGCAACATACGACGTTGTGTTTGAATATATCTGCAAGACCTTTGTGCATTATGTCATAAGCGGCATTGTGGGTTGGAGTCAGGACTTGCAGATGGGCATTTTGGAGCCCCCCCGCTTCGAGACGCTTATAACGGGAATAGCCAATATATACAATGCCGTCGCGGGCAATGAATATGTCGATCCCACAAATCCTTTCTTCATACACAATGGAGTGAACGGCTCTAACGTGCGCGCCTTCTTCGGCACAATATATGTGAACAGCAGCATTGTTCAATTTGTGCTTGTGGTACTTGCCGTCTCGGCCGTGCATTATCTGGTGAAACTATGGGCAATAGCCTCGCGCAGCATCTATGTAAATGTAGTATATTTCTTCTATTGCGGAATGCTGATGATGGGGTGGTTCGAGATATATTTCTATCATTTGCAATTCCTTGAGGTGCCACTTATGGTATTCTTCGTATATCTGATGATGAAAGTCGATTTTAAGAATGGTTTAAAAGATATTAAACTATGAAACAAGAAGTCTCTCTTTTAAAATATATAATCTCGGCTGTGCTGTTTTTTAATATAGCATCCGCTGTCTCGCAGAATCGAGGCAGCCTCGACTACTATGCGCAATTTAACGCCATTGTCTCTGACGGCAACTATGCTCCCTATTGGCTTACGGCCAATAGAAACGGTGTCTCGTCGGTTGATGCCAATAGCGGATATGCGCGCTATGCGATGAGCTATCATAATGCCTTTGGAAAGAATGACAATTTCAAATATAGAATAACTGCCGATATTCTTGCGGGATACAATCAGCCGTCCGAGTTCTTTGTGCAGCAACTATATGGCGAAATCTCTTGGAAGTGGCTCACCCTGTCGCTCGGAAGCAAGGAGCGCACCGGCGAGACTGAGTATTTTTCCCGTGCAGACAATAATTTTGACAACAACCTCGCCCGGAATTATCGCAATCTCTTCGGCGATAGATTTAGTAGCTTGGGCAGCGGCGGCCTTGCTTATAGCGGCAACAGCCGTCCCGTGCCTCAGATGCGCATCGAAGTCCCCGAGTATGTAGCAATTCCCGGAACAAATGACTGGCTCAGAGTGAGGGGATATATTGCGTACGGATTTTTTACCGATGGCAACTATCAACGGGATTTTACCCGTGCAAACGAAAAAGCAAAATATGGCACCGATATTTTGTATCACGCAAAGGCGGGCTTTATAAGCATCGGTAAGCCCTCGAAATTTCCTTTGACCTTTGAGGGGGGCCTCGAAATGCACGCACAATTCGGTGGCACAATGTATAAGACGGGGTACGTCCACCCTGTGAAAATGCCCCACGGATTTGTCGATTTTCTGAAAGCTTTTATCCCTATGGGCGGCAGCGACGACACTCCCACGGTGGAGCAGACAAATATCTCGGGCAATCAGATTGGCAGTTGGCACGCAGCCTTCACCTACCACTCCTCGCCATTTGAGGTACGCCTCTACGGCGAGCATCTGTTCGAGGATTTTTCGCAGCTCTTTTTCTTCGAGTATCAGATGAACAAGGATGGTAAAAGGCGTGTGCTCGTCTATCCGTGGCGCGACATTCTTGTTGGTGTGAACATCAGGAATAAGTCGAAGATTCTGCCTTTTGTGTCGAACATAAGATACGAGTATCTTACCACACGCGACCAGAGCGGAGCGCTCTATCACGACCCGAGCGACTATTTCAACGACCAACTCGACGGATGCGACAATTATTATAATCACGGTATTTATCCCGGATGGCACCATTGGGGAATGGGAATGGGTAATCCGCTCATCTTCTCGCCCGCATACAACAATAATGGAAGCCTCGAATTTAAGGGCAACAGGCTTGTGGCACACAATGTGGGAGTAAACGGTGTCTTCTCCTCAAGGCTGCCGATAGCTTACAGGCTCAACTATACGTACAGCGAGAATTGGGGTACATATTACAACCCCTTCAGAGAGAAGAAATATACCACCTCTTTATTGGCCGAGGCTACTTTTCTACCCCGAAAAGCAGGGTGGACGGGAACGGTTGCAGTGGGCTACGACAAGAGCGATTTTATAGGCGAGAATCTTGGAGTTTTGTTTACATTCACCTACTCGGGCACATTTTTTAATAAATAATGTACGATGAAGAAATTTCTAATATTCATATTTATAATATCAATAGCATTTGTATCGTGCGACAGCGTCTATATTAACGGCGAGCTCGACGGTATGTGGCAACTGCGCAGCGTGCAGTATATCGACCGCGACCTTTATCCCGCCGATGAGTATCCCGATGCCTCGCCTCAGGATATTTATTACTCGTTCCAACAGCATCTTGTGCTGCTGGGAATAATGAGCGAGGATAGTGTGCCCGTGCGCTATTTGGGCAATTTGGAGTATAAAAAAATGCAGAGCGTAACCATCGGAGGCATTAGAAAATTTATGCAAGAGGAGCAAGCTGCCACATTGGACGACCTGCGCCAATTTATGCTCTACGACACACTGACTATATTTGAAATTAAGAAACTCGACGACGATATATTGCAGATGAACAGCAAAGGCATTCAATATACGCTAAGAAAATGGTAAACAAGTAAAAATCAGATACTATGGCACTATTAAAGAAAATTCAAATTCTCTCACGCTCGGTGCTGGGCGAATTTATAAAAGTCTATTATAAACTATTCAAGCCCGTGGCCGTAAATGCCATAAACAACGAGCCTCGCCAACGCAAAGTGATAGTCTCGCTCACCAGCTACGGCCGCCGTGTCTCAGGGAATCTTGCCGTTACAATATGGTCGCTACTGAGGCAGACGTATAAGCCCGACGCCGTTATCCTGTGGCTCGACAAAGAAAAATGGAACGACGCGCTGTTGCCCAATTGCATCAAGAGGCTTCAGAAGCAGGGTCTCACGGTAAAATATTGCAAAGATGTACGCTCGTACACAAAACTTATTCCTGCGTTAGAGATGTTCCCCGACGAGCTGATAATAACAGTTGATGACGATTTATTTTATAAATCGACCACTGTTCAGCGATTAGTCGAGGCATACGAGAAGAATCCCAATCGTATATACGCCCATCGCGCCCACCGTCCGCTATTCGATAAAGATAATAAGTTGAAGCCTTACAATGATTGGGTGCTCGAACTTGCCCCCACTGAGAAGCAGCCTATCTTTCTGACCGGTTGCGGCGGAGTATTGTATGATAAAAAATTGTTGCACGACGATATTCTGCGCGAGGATTTATATATGAAACTCGCTCCGAATGCCGACGATGTGTGGTTCTACTTTATGACGGTGCTTAAAAAAACCGATACAGTGGTTATTCCGCGAAAAAACTGCACATATATTCCGCTGGATAATTTTTATCAGCTTTTTCACAAGGATGCTCGTTTGGCTGCCTCTAATTGCAAAGAATCGAGGAACGACGTTCAGATACGCAATGTATTGCAGTATTATGGATTAAAAGATACCGATATAATTTTTTGAAAAATAATGACAGGGATTATTATATTAAATTGGAATGGCGCAAAGGATACAATCGCCTGCCTTGAGTCGCTTTATGCGGCCGAGGGCGACTTTTTTGCGGTTGTTGTTGATAATGGTTCCACCGATGGCTCGGTGGCCGATATTTGCGACTATCTAAAGAGTGCGGCGGTGGATTTTTGCACAGCTAAAAGAGGCGAGAGGATGGAGCGCCCTTGTCGTCGGCGCGAGTGTATCGTCTTTGAGACGATGCAGAATCTTGGCTTTGCAAAAGGAAACAACGAGGCTCTCCGCTTCCTTGCACTGCACAAAGCCGAGAGTTATATTCTCTTGAACAACGACACAATAGTCGAAAAGGATTTTCTTGTGAATCTCCAAGAATTTTCTCACCGCCACCCCGTGTATGCGGCGCTCACGCCACTTATCTGCTACGAGGGCGAGAGGGAGCTTGTGTGGAATTGCGGCGGCCGTCAGCGGTGGGGATTCCGTAAATATTTTTATGCTCGCAGCCGAGTGTCCGAGATTCGCGAGACGGGCTCCATTGATATTACTTTTGTTACGGGCTGCGCACTTTTCTTCCGTCCCGATATTCTGCTTGCAGATGGGGGAGTATTCACCGAGCGCTTCTTTTTTGGTGAGGAGGATTTTAATTTTTGCCTGCGGATGAACCGATTAGGTAGGAAAATGGCCTGTGTACTTACCTCAAAAATCTATCACAAGGTGAGCTCATCTACAGCAAATAACGACCCCATAGGAAAAACATATATCTATTATCTGAACAGATACATCGACGTTAAGCAAAATTACAGCAGCCTTTTCTATTTTTTCTGGAAAATGGTGAATTTCCCGAATGTTATCCGCATTTTAAGACGAAAAGGCCTCTCGATAATAGAAAGCATAAAATGGACACTGAGACTGCACAGCGACGCTCACCGCAAAGAGGGCGTAAGCTACGAGGATTTTATCCGTGCGCTTAAATAGAGTATTATTCCCGATAACCATAAAAAAAACTCCCGCCTTGTTCCGATGAAGAATAGGGTAGGAGGCTTTCTTTTACATCATCCGCCGACGCGCCTCGGCACATATAATGGCCGTTGCCATCGAGACGTTCAGCGACTCGGACGTCGGGCGCCCTGCGGGGTAGTTGGGGATAAAAAGTCGCTCGGTTACCGAGGCGGCACACTCGGGACCGATGCCGTTGCCCTCGTTGCCCATTATGATAATGCCGCGGCTTAGAATCTCCTTCTCGTACATATTTTCGCCGTCGAGAAAAGTGCCGTAAATGGGCGTCTGCCCCTTGAGCGAGGCCAGCAGCTGCGGCAGATTAGTGTAGTGCAGTCTCACGCGGCCCATTGCCCCCATTGTGGCCTGCACAGTCTTTGGATTATAAATATCGGCCGTACCCATTGAGCAGAAAATGTGCTCAATGCCGAACCAATCGGCAATGCGCACTATTGTACCTAAATTCCCGGGGTCCTGAACCTCGTCGAGCGCGAGACACAGCTCTTTTGTGGCCACCGCGGGGTCGAGGGGCTCGTTGCGCTGCTCGAATAGTGCCAAAATTCCCTGCGGAGCACGCAAAAAACTCGCGCGCCGAAGCTCGTCGTCGCTAACCTCAATAATCGCAGCCTTTGTCTCCAATTTATACGTGTCGAGCCACTCGCGAGTGGCTAAAATCTTCTCGCATCTAAGGCCCGAGGCCAATAGGTCGGCGACGGTTTTTCGCCCCTCGGCAACAAAAAGATTGCTCTCTTTGCGATATTTCTTCTGCTCGAGTGAGCGTATGAGTTTCAGTAGTTGCTTGCTTAGCATTCTCTTTTCTTTTTTTATCGAGTTAAAGTGGTGCAAATCTACCTTATTTCTGCGAGGATTTTTATATATTTGCAAAATTTTTTTCCATTTTGGGGGAATTGTGTAACCGAGATTAAGAAGAATGTCTATAAAAAACACTATATGCTTGTTGTTGCTTGTGTCGGCGCTGCTATCGTGCTCGACAACAAAATTTGTACCCGATGGCGAGCATCTTCTCTCTCGTGTGCACATAATTTCGCAGCACGACAGGACGCTTGCTACAAAAGCTCAGGCATATATTCGTCAGCAGCCCAACTCGAAATGGTTCAGCGTGGCAAAAGTACCCCTCGGGATATTCTCGCTCTCGGGGAGCGACAGCACAAAATGGGGTAACAAGATGCTCAGACGCATCGGCGAGGAGCCTGTGATTTTCAGCCCCTCGATGGCCGAGCTTACACGATACAATATAGAGCAGATGCTGCGCAACGACGGTTATCTGCACGCAACGGTCGATTTTGAGGCGCGCCCTGCGGGCGACAAGCGCTTGGATGCAATATACTATCTGCACGAGCGCGAGCGTTACACCGTCTCGTCGATAAGAATGGTTACCGACGACGCCCGCCTCGAAGCAATTGTAAAAGCCGACTTGGCAGCCTCGCTGCTGCGCACGGGAATGCCCTTCAGCGTCGATGTTCTTGAGGCCGAGCGCCGACGCATCACCGCGTTGCTCAAAGACAACGGCTACTATCGCTTCCAGAAGGATTATATCACGTTCGAGGCCGACACGGCGCATCACTCCACAAACGTCGGCATAAAAATGAATATCGCACTCTTCCGCGATACAGAGTCGCAGGCCTACGTGCCGCATCGACAATATAGCATAAACAGCGTTACTTTTGTCTCGGGCGCGGGCCTAAGACTGAACCAGCACGAGCTTGCCTCCTGCGACACTATGCAGTGGGGCGAGTATAAATTCCTCAGTAAAGAGAAACTCTCGATACGTCCGAAAGTGCTTGCAAAGCACACCTATCTCGAAGGTGGCGGGAGATACTCGCAGAGCCTCGTTGACCGCACGCACAACTCTCTGGCACAGCTCTCGGCACTGCGTTACGCATCAATCAGAATGGTCGAGCATCCGAAAAGCTCGTTGCTCGACGCCTATATTATGCTCGAACGCAACAAACGCCGCACAATATCCTTCGAGCTCGAAGGTACAAACACCGCCGGCGACCTCGGAGCGGCAGCAGCCGTTACATTCTCGGATAAGAATCTTTTCCGCGGCTCCGAGCTTCTGTCGTTGCGTCTCTTTGGGGCCTACGAGGCAATCTCGGGCCTTAGCGGATACACCCGCGACAGTTATTTCGAGTATGGAGCCGAGCTTAGCCTGCGTCTCTACGGTGGCGTGCTCTCGTCGTTAATGCCGGTGGAGTCGCAGCGTCGTCTGCAAAAGTCATCGACCCTGCTGACACTGAAATTCGACTCGCAGGAGCGTCCCGAATTCGACCGACAGATTCTATCGGGCGCGTGGAGTTATCTGTGGAGTAAAAAACCACAGTCGTCGCATAAGGTTGACATTCTTGACGTTAACTACATTTACGTTCCGTGGATTTCCGACACCTTCAAGCGCGATTATCTCGACAGCATCTCGAACCGTAATTCAATCCTAAAATACAACTACGAGAATCTGCTCATCACAAAGCTGGGCTATCAATATAACTACAACAGCTCCTACGGCACCGGCTCGAAGGGCGAGCGTGTGGCATTTGCCGTGCGCACAAACGTCGAGTGCTCGGGCAATTTGCTCCGCGGACTGAACAGCGCTTTTGGCGGCAATAAGAACAGCGACGGACAATATACGTTTATGAATATAGCATACGCGCAGTATGTGAAGGGCGACCTTGACTTTACGGCGCATCTGAATATTGACGATGAAAATTCGTTTGTGGTGCATCTTGGATTGGGCGTTGCCTACCCATACGGAAACTCGACGGTGCTGCCGTTCGAGAAGCGCTATTTTGCGGGAGGTGCCAACAGCCTCAGAGGCTGGACGGTGCGCGGCCTCGGCCCGGGAAGCTACCGCAGCAACGACAGCAACATTGATTTCATCAATCAGTCGGGCGACCTTAAGCTCGATTGCAGCTTCGAGCTGCGCTCGCACCTTTTTTGGAAATTACACTCGGCGTTTTTTATCGACGCGGGGAATATATGGACTATCCGCTACTACCGCGAGCAGAGCGGCGGACAATTCGATATTAAGAGTTTCCACAAGGATATTGCATTTTCCTACGGATTGGGTCTGCGCTTCGAGCTCGACCTTTTTGTCTTCCGCCTCGACGCGGGAATGAAGGC
Source organism: Bacteroidaceae bacterium (assembly GCA_017407905.1). GTDB lineage: Bacteria > Bacteroidota > Bacteroidia > Bacteroidales > Bacteroidaceae > HGM04593. The sequence continues at coordinate 21,996 of JAFQVS010000089.1, forward strand.
CTTGAACCCCGCTTACCGTGGAAAAGAGCGCTATCCGCTGCTTAACCCCGATTTTGGACGGGATTTTGCATTACATTTTGCAATCGGCTATCCGTTCTAACAGAGCGGGGCGATTGTGCGTGTTTTTTTGAAAAAATAAAAAAATAATAGATATGAAAATTCGTTTTATGAGCATTGGTAGCGGCAGTTGCGGCAACTGTTACTATCTGGGAGTGGACGACTATGGTATTCTGATAGATGCTGGAATACCATCGAAGATAATAAGAGCCACTCTGAAACGCGAAGGTATTCCCTTCGAGAGCATCTGTGCCGTGTTTGTAACACACGACCACGCCGACCACATAAAAGCTCTGGGAGTAATTGCCTCAAAAGCAAATATTCCCGTGTATGCCACACGCGACACGCACCGTGGAATAAACAACAACTACTGTATGAACAAGCCCCTCGACCCAATGTACGTGCGTTACGTCGAGAAGGGCGAGACGACACAATTCCGCGCATTAGAGATTACGCCTTTCGAGGTGCCACACGACGGTACCGATAATGTGGGATATTACATCGAGATTGGCGACGTGAAATTCTGCATTGCAACCGACCTCGGGGCAATTACCGACGAGGTATCTTACTACGTCGATAAGGCCAATTATCTTGTGATTGAGTCGAACTACGAGGAGCAGATGCTGATGATGGGACGCTATCCGCAATTCCTTAAGGAGCGCGTCTCGGGCCCCAGAGGCCATTTGAGCAATCAGACGACGGCACGCTATCTGGCCAAGAATATGAACGAGCATCTGAAATGTATATGGCTGTGCCATCTGAGCGAAGAGAATAATCACCCCGAACTTGCCTACAAGGCCGTGCAGATGGAGTTTGCAGAGTATGGCATAATAGTAGGAAAGGACGTTGCACTGAATGTGCTCAAGCGGGCAACCCCCTCGCCCATATATACGTTGGAGTAGGGCGTATGGTGGGCTATTCAACTGCAAAAAAAGATTTTTGAATATAAAACTTTTTTGGAAATTTAAACAGCTTCAAAGGACTTAAAAAATATAAAAGTATGAATTTTGTACAAGAATTAAAGTGGCGTGGTATGATTCAGGATATGACGCCCGGAACTGAAGAACAGCTCCAGAAGGAGATGACAACAGCTTATTTGGGAATAGACCCAACAGCCGACTCACTGCACATAGGACACCTTGTGGGTGTGATGATGCTGCGCCATTTTCAGCGCTCGGGACACAAGCCTATTGCGCTCATCGGCGGTGCAACGGGAATGATTGGCGACCCCTCGGGAAAATCGAAAGAGCGTGTGCTCATTGACGAAGAGCGTCTGCGCCACAATCAGGAGGCACTGAAAAAACAGCTCGCACGCTTCCTCGACTTCGAGAGCGATGCTCCCAATGCAGCCATCCTCGTGAACAACTACGATTGGATGAAGGAATTTTCGTTCCTCGATTTTATCCGCAACGTAGGCAAGATGATAACCGTGAACTATATGATGTCGAAAGACTCGGTTAAGCGTCGCCTCTCGGGCGAGGCGGGAACCGATGGAATGTCGTTCACCGAGTTTACCTATCAGCTGTTGCAGGGCTACGATTATGTTCATCTGAACGAGACACACGGCTGTAAACTTCAGCTTGGTGGTGCCGACCAATGGGGTAATATCACCACCGGCACCGAGATGATACGCAAAATGTCGGGCAACGAGGTATTTGCACTCACCTGTCCGCTCATCACAAAGGCCGACGGAAAGAAATTCGGAAAGACCGAGCAGGGTAATATATGGCTCGACAAACGCTACACGTCGCCTTATCACTTCTATCAATTCTGGCTCAACGTAAGCGACGAGGATGCCGATAAGTACATAAAGATTTTCACCTCGCTCGACAAGGAGGAGATTGAGAGCGTTGCCGCCCGGCACGCCGAGGCTCCCCATCTGCGTCTGTTGCAGAAGCGTCTGGCACAGGAGGTTACAATCCTTGTTCACGGACAAGAGGAGCTCGACAAGGCAATTGCGGCCTCGGGCATTCTCTTTGGCAACGCAACATCCGAGGCGCTGCGCTCGCTCGATGAGCAGACACTGTTGGCAGTGTTCGACGGTGTGCCCACATTCGAGGTAGAGCGTGCCGCGATAGAGGAGGGCGTAAAGGCTGTTGACCTTACGACCGAGCTTGCAAAGATTTTCCCATCGAAGGGCGAGATGCGCAAGCTGGCGCAGGGTGGTGGCGTCTCCATAAATAAGGAGAAACTCGCTGCTTTCGACCAAATTATAAACACCGAGAATCTTTTGAACGATAAATATATCCTTGTTCAGAAGGGTAAAAAGAACTACTATCTTATTATTGCAAAATAAATAAGAAGTAAATACGGTGAGTCTTCTGTGCAGGCGCTTCTTGTCGGCACAGAAGATTTTTTTTTCGCACGCACTATTGATTATCAGACATTTGTAATTTAGATAGAAGAAAATTATTAAAAAAAGTGTTTTAAATTTTGCAGAGATAAAAGAAAATGCCTACCTTTGCAACGCTTTTAAGAGGCAGATGCGCTGTTAGCTCAGTTGGTAGAGCAATTGACTCTTAATCAATGGGTCCAGGGTTCGAGTCCCTGACGGCGTACAAAGAGGCAACTTTTATGGTTGCCTCTTATTTTTTTCTTCTTATATTTTCCTTAAAACAATCGAACCTACATTGAATTTCTTTTTTTATGGTGCAATAAATTAGAAGTTACTTTTTGTGCGTATTATATGCTGCTGTTCTTGATAGTGAAAAATAGCTTATTTATTCTTGTTCACAATAAATATCTACCGAGCCCGGATTCTCCACCTTTATGTTGCCTTAAAATATGCTCACAATGCACCGCATAAGCATCAATTCAATTATTTTTAAAAATATTATCCTTTTTTTTAAAATAAAAAAACCAATATACAATAAAAAGGATTAAATTTGCATTCAATATAATGCGGATTATACAATTTTACGTTCAAATTAGCAGACTAAATATTGATTATCAGTATATTATATTAAAGTGCCATTAAGAGAAATTTGTAAAATTATTATATATGGAAATTAAAGTTCAAGAACTTACCCAAAAAATCTACAACGAGGGTGTAGAGAAAGGAAAAGAAGAGGCTGCACGCCTTGTACAAGAAGCACAAGAGCAGGCAGCAGCAATACTGAAAGAGGCACAAGAGAGTGCCGATGCAATAGTGGCAAAGGCACAGAGAAGCGCCGAGGAGCTTACGGCCAACACACACGCCGAGCTTAAACTATATGCAGCGCAAGCCGTTGGCGCACTAAAGTCCGAGACTGCAACAATCGTTACCGACACAATCGTCAAAGAGGCAGTGAAAGACGCCCTCGCAGGCGACGCCCTCAAAGGCATTCTTGTGAAGATTGCCGAGCGTTGGAGCGCCGACGAGCCCCTTGTAATATCAACCGCCGAGGCCTCGGAGCTTAAATCTTACTTTGCAGCAAAGGCTAAGGCACTGCTCGACAAAGGCGTAGAGATTAAGCAAGTGAACGGTCTAAAGACCTCATTCTCAATTGCTCCCGCCGACGGCTCGTACAAAGTGAATTTCGGAGCAGCCGAGTTTGAGCAATTCCTGAAATCATTCCTGCGTCCCGTGATTGTTGAACTTCTTTTCAAATAAAAAAGAATGAGTGAATATTATTGCTTGGTCGCAGGCCTGCCCGAGGTAACCTTTGACGGAGGAAAGGCAGGCTTCTCGGTTCAGAGATTCAGGGACGAGATTATGCCCCAACTCTCGGCCGAGGATGCGCGCATAGTAAATTTGTCGTTCCACAAGAGAGACAATGCCAATATTCTGCTTCTGCTGCGCTACGGCGCCGATATTCCGCTCGAAACAACAGGTTGTTACACAAAAGAACAACTGCTTGAGATAATCGCGGCGGTCAAAGAGGGCGATGCACGCGACAAAGAGGTTCCCGCCTATATGTACGACTTTCTTGAGTACTATTTCGAGAATATCGAGAATAATCTCTTTTGGGAAGATATTCTTGCCGCACACTACTATTCATACGCCTCAAAAGCACCCAATGAATTTGTGTCGCAGTGGTTCCAATTCAACAGCAATGTAAACAATATTCTTGTGGCACTGCTCGCACGCAAATACAAACTAAGTATCGAGGAGTGCATAGTGGGCGAGAGTGAGGTGGCCGAGGCCATACGCACATCGGGCGCGCGTGATTTTGGCCTCTCGACAATAATCGACTACTTTGAGACGCTTGTCCGCATAAGCGAAAATGACAAACTGCAAGAGCGCGAACGACAGCTTGACGAGCTGCGCATACAATGGCTCGAAGAAAATTCAGTATTCAACTATTTTACCATCGAGCGCCTCTTTGTCTTTCTCGAAAAACTGTGCATAGTCGAGCGTTGGGCCGGCCTTGATAGCGAAACAGGAATGCAGCGCTACAAAGAGATAATCGAAGAGCTCAAGAGCGGCGCAGTGTTTACCGACGACATTAAATAAGAAATAAAAAGAATATAAAATATGGCAACAAAAGGAAAAGTAACCGGAGTTATAGCAAATATGGTGCTCTTGGCCGTTGACGGCCCCGTGGCACAAAACGAAATTTGCTATATAAAAACCGGCGGCGACCGTCTTATGGCCGAGGTCATAAAAATTAACGGAGCCAAAGTATATGTTCAGGTATTTGAAAGTACAAGACGACTAAAAATTGGCGAAGAGGCCGAGTTTACCGGGCATATGCTCGAAGTATCGCTTGCTCCCGGAATGCTCTCGAAGAACTACGACGGATTGCAGAACGACCTCGACAAGATGGAGGGCGTATTCTTGAAGCGTGGCGACTACACCAACCCCCTCGACGAGGAGAAAAAGTGGAAATTCACACCGCTGGTAAAGGTCGGCGAAAAGGTTGTGGCCGCAGCTTGGTTGGGCGCAGTCGAAGAGAACCACCAGCAACTGAAGATAATGGCACCCTTCGGCATAAAAGGCGAGTGGACGGTAAAGAGCATCGCCGCCGAGGGCGAGTATCGCATCGTCGATACCATTGCAGTGATTGCAAACGCCGAGGGCGAGGAGCGCAGCCTCAATATGATACAAAAATGGCCCGTGCGTGTGGCAATGGAGGATTATCGCGAGAAGCCCCGCCCCTTCAAACTGCTTGAGACAGGCGTCAGAACAATCGACACGCTGAACCCCATAGTCGAGGGCGGAACAGGATTCATCCCCGGCCCCTTCGGAACGGGAAAGACCGTGCTTCAGCACGCAATATCAAAGCAGGCCGAGGCCGATATTGTAATCATAGCAGCCTGCGGCGAGCGCGCCAACGAGGTAGTGGAAATCTTTACGGAATTCCCCGAGCTTGTCGATCCGCACACCGGGCGTAAACTAATGGAGCGTACAATCATCATCGCAAACACCTCGAATATGCCCGTAGCAGCCCGTGAGGCATCGGTATATACCGCAATGACAATTGCCGAGTACTACCGCGCAATGGGCCTTAGAGTACTGCTTATGGCCGACTCGACCTCGCGTTGGGCACAGGCGCTGCGTGAGATGTCGAACCGTATGGAGGAGCTCCCCGGTCCCGACGCCTTCCCGATGGATATTTCTTCAATCATCGCCAACTTCTACAGCCGTGCAGGATACGTCTATCTGAACAACGGCGAGGCCGGCTCAATCACATTCATCGGAACAGTATCGCCCGCCGGAGGTAACCTTAAAGAGCCCGTAACCGAGAACACCAAAAAAGTGGCACGATGCTTCTATGCCCTTGAGCAGGCTCGCGCCGACAAAAAACGCTATCCGGCTGTTAACCCCATCGACTCGTACTCGAAATATATCGACTATCCCGAGTTTGGCAATTATATAAAAGGCCTTATAGGCGATGGGTGGCTCGAAATGGTCAACGAGGCAAAAACCCGTCTGCTGCGCGGAAAAGAGATTGCCGAGCAGATAAATATTCTTGGCGACGACGGAGTGCCCGTGGATTATCACGTAACATTCTGGAAATCGGAGCTTATCGACTTTGTGGTATTGCAGCAGGATGCCTTCGACGAGGTCGATTCGGTTACCCCCCTCGAACGTCAAGAGGCAATCCTCAGACAAATAACAGAGATGTGCCGCGCCGAGTACGACTTTGAGGATTTTACCGAAGTATCGGACTTCTTCAAAAAAGCAATCAACTTGTGCAAGCAGATGAACTATTCCGAGTATAAATCGGATAAGTACAACACCTATCACGCACAGCTGCAAGAGCTGTTGGCAACAAAACAGATTGCTTAATAACCCACTATAATACCTATTTATATTATGGCAACAGAAGCATTCAAAAAAATATATACAAAGATTAACTCCATCACTAAGGCAACCTGCTCGCTGAAGGCAACCGGTGTTGGATACGACGAGCTTGCGACCGTAAACGGAAAATTGGCGCAGGTGGTAAAGATTATGGGCGACGAGGTAACGCTTCAGGTGTTCGAGGGTACCGGTGGTATCCCCACCGACGCCGAGGTAGTGTTCCTCGGAAAAGCCCCCACACTGAAAGTGAGCGAGCAGTTGGCCGGACGTTTCTTCAACGCATACGGCGACCCCATCGACGGAGGCCCCGCCGTTGAGGGTACAGAGGTAGAGATTGGTGGCCCCTCGGTGAACCCCGTACGCCGCAAACAGCCCTCGGAGCTCATCGCAACAGGTATCGCAGGCATTGATATGAACAACACGCTTGTAACAGGACAAAAGATTCCCTTCTTTGCCGACCCCGAGCAGCCCTACAATCAGGTGATGGCCAATGTGGCAATGCGCGCCGAGACCGACAAAATTATCCTTGGAGGTATGGGAATGACAAACGACGACTATCTGTACTTCAAGAATCTATTCTCGAATGCAGGCGCCCTCGACCGCATCATCTGCTTTATGAACACAACCGAGGACCCCGCCGTCGAGCGTCTGCTCATCCCCGATATGTCGCTCACTGCCGCCGAGTATTTTGCAGTCGAGAAGAACGAGAAAGTGCTTGTCCTGCTGACAGATATGACAATGTACGCCGACGCACTCTCTATCGTGTCGAACCGTATGGATCAGATTCCCTCGAAGGACTCAATGCCCGGTTCGCTCTACTCCGACCTTGCAAAAATCTACGAGAAAGCGGTACAATTCCCCGCAGGAGGTTCAATAACCATCATCGCGGTAACAACCCTCTCGGGCGGCGATATTACCCACGCCGTACCCGATAACACGGGATACATCACCGAGGGACAGCTGTTCCTGCGCCGCGACAGCGACATTGGTAAAGTTATTGTCGATCCCTTCCGCTCGCTTTCGCGTCTGAAACAGCTCGTAGCCGGAAAAAAGACCCGCAAAGACCATCCTCAGGTGATGAACGCAGCCGTACGTCTGTATGCCGACGCCGCAAATGCAAAGACAAAGCTCGAAAATGGATTCGACCTTACCGACTACGACAAGCGTACACTATCGTTTGCCAAAGATTACTCGGACAAACTGTTGGCCATCGACGTCAACCTTAATACCACCGAGATGCTCGACGTTACGTGGGGCCTCTTCTCGCAATATTTCAAGCCCGAGGAGGTAAATATTCGTCAAGAGCTCATCGACGCACATTGGAAAAAGTAAAAGTTTCCCATTAGAGATAAAAAAGCATAATGATTGCATTTCAATATAATAAAACATCGCTTCAGAATCTCGAAAAACAGCTGAAAATGCGACAGAGAACCCTCCCCATCATAAAAAGCAAGGAGAGCGCCCTGCGCATCGAAGTAAAAAAATGCAAAGAGGAGATGGAGCACCACGACGAAGAGTACGAGAAACTGCTTGCGCAGTACAGCACGCTCTTTGCCCTGTGGAACGAGTTTGACGCCTCGCTGGTTAAGACCGGCAAGCTCTCCATAGGCCGTCGTAAGGTGGCCGGAGTGCTTGTGCCCATACTCGAAGATGCAGAATTTGTGGTCGAGCGATACAGCCTCTTCTCGGCACCCAAATGGTATGCCGACGGAATAGAGCTACTGAAGCAAATGGCAATGACGGCAATAAGCCGCGAGCTACTGAATCGCAAACTGCGACTGCTCGAGGTTGCACGAAAAAAGACCACACAGAAAGTGAATCTTTTCGAGAAAGTGCAGATACCCGGCTACGAAGATGCGATACGTAAAATAAAGCGCTTTATGGAGGACGAAGAGAATCTCTCAAAATCGTCGCAGAAAATCCTAAAATCGCTTCTTGAACAAAGAGAGGAGGCAGCCGTATGATAAGCAAAATGAAAAAACTGACGATGCTCATCTACCACAAAGAGTATCAAGAGATTCTTCAGACGCTGCGTGCAGCAGGTGTCGTACATATAGAGCAGGGTAGTGCCGACATTAGTGAGGTGCCCCAAATTCAGACACTGCAAAGCGAGTGCACAAGCTATTTGAGATTGGTACACAGCCTCGAAAAGCTCGCCCCCGAGAGTACCGAGGCAGCAGCCTCGAGCGAGGGTGCACAAGAGACTATGGCACGCGTCGAGGAGCTGAACGCCACACTCGAAAGGCTGAAGCAGGCGCTTCAGGCAGCCGAGAAAGACGCCTCGGCAATGAACGTGTGGGGCGACTTTGACACCACGCTCATCGACAAACTCGCCGCCGAAGGCTACGCGCTAAACTTCTTCCAGACAAGCGTAAAATCGTTCGACTCCGAGTGGAGCGAGCAGTACAACGCCGTCATTATCAAGCAGGCAGGCTCGCGCGTCTATTTTGTAACGGTAACCGACGGCCTTGTGCCCGAGATTGACGCCGAGCACATTATTCTGCCCAAGAACCGCCTCGCCGATATTACGGTCGAGGTCGAGCGCCTGAACGTCGAGATTAAACTCGTGGGCGAGCAACTTGCCTCGCTTGCCGGCAACAAACTGCCCGTGCTGCGCGCCAAGCTCAAGGAGCTTAACGCACAATTAGACTTTTCGCGCGTGGAGTACAGCGGCGAGAAGGTAACGGGCGACAAACTGTTGCTTCTGCAAGGCTGGGTACCCGAGGAGGAGGCAGACGCGCTGGTAAAAATACTCGACGCCGAGCCCGTATTCTACGAGCTTCGCACTCCCACGCCCGACGACAATGTGCCCATTCGCTTCAAGAACAACGCATTCTTCCGTCTCTTCGAGCCTATTTGCGAGCTTTATATGCTCCCCAAATACAACGAAATAGACCTTACTCCGTTCTTTGCGCCCTTCTATATGATATTCTTCGGACTATGTCTCGGAGATATGGGCTATGGCCTTGTGATGAGCGTTGCAATGATAGCTGTTTTGCTATCGGGTAAGTTTAAGAGTATGCGTGGGTATTTTAATCTGGTGCTTACGTTAGGTGTAAGTACTATGTTGTGCGGTTCGCTTACGGGAACATTCTTCGGGTTTAATATATACGATTGGAATGTACCTTTGCTCGATTGGTGGCGCGATAATGTATCATTGGCATACATAAATCCCGAAACCGGTCAGATGAACGATCCCAATCCATCTCTGTTTAACTTGTCATTGATTCTTGGAGGTGTACAGATTCTATTCGGAATGATTATAAAGGCTGCTAACCAAACGATTCAACTTGGTTTCAAGTATGCTCTTTCTACAATAGGATGGTTGGTGATATTGCTGACATTGGTGGCTATGTTCGTTATCCCCGGAATGAATACAACCGTTGCATACGTACTTCTTGGTATTGGAGCAGTGGGTGTTTTCTTGCTCAACTCCCCGGGAAAGAATCCTTTGCTGAATATCGGTCTTGGACTGTGGGATTCCTATAATATGGCAACAGGTCTTTTAGGAGATATACTCTCGTACGTGCGTCTGTTTGCTCTCGGACTCTCGGGTGGTATTCTTGCAATGGTATTCAATAGCTTGGCAATGGGATTAAGCCCTGATGTTCCGGTACTTGGCACGGTGGTAACAGTGCTAATATTTGTTATTGGACACTTTATAAATATGTTTATGAATGTGCTTGGTGCAATGGTACACCCTATGCGTCTTACCTTCGTGGAGTTTTTTAAGAACTCGGGCTACGAGGGTGGTGGAGCTGCATATAAACCTTTTAAATAAAATTCAGAAATAAAGAAAATAATAATAACTTAAAATTAAATTACAATTATGGAAATTACAATGAATCTGTTTGTGGCCTACATCGGTATTGCAGTGATGATTGGTCTGGCCGGTGTCGGTAGTGCGTTTGGTGTTACTATTGCCGGAAATGCTGCTCTTGGAGCAATGAAGAAGAACGATAAGTTCGGTAACTTTTTGGTGCTTACAGCACTTCCCGGTACTCAGGGACTTTATGGCTTTGCCGGTTACTATATGTTCCAGAATATGTTTCCTGTATTAACCCCCGAGATAACAGGTATTCAGGCTGCTGCTGTCCTTAGCTCAGGTATTGCACTCGGTTTGGTTGGTTTGATGTCTGCTATCCGTCAGGGTCAGGTATGTGCCAACGGTATTGTATCAATTGGACAGGGTTACGATGTAATGGGTAAGACTCTGGTGCTTGCCGTATTCCCCGAGCTTTATGCTATTGTAGCTCTTGCAGGTACTTATCTTATGGCTAATGCTGTTTTAGCAGTATAAGAAGATATTTAGAGTTTTAATCCGAGGATTTTTCTAAAAATCCTCGGATTTTTTTTTGTAATTCTGCTTAAACTTAAAATTTACGAATTGAATCTTTTGTAAAATGTGTCTCAAAAAGCCATTTTTTACAACATATTGTTATACTTATTCGCTGTTGATTCTTAATATATTTTAATATTCCAAAAAAATGTATTAAATTTGCATCAAAATAGAATTTGTGGTTGGGCAATTTCTGTTTTTTGTAAAAGCCGCGGGCTTTATATTAGAGTTACCGGATACTTTTACATAAGAATTTGCCTGATTAAATAAGGTATTTCAAGAGTGAATGCCTTTGTTTTTTGTGTTATATTTTTAAATAATGAAAAAAGATTTGATGCTCCCCGACTATCTTTTTGAAATTAGCTGGGAGGTATGTAACAAAGTTGGAGGTATATACACTGTACTCTCTACAAAAGCCGAGACAATTTCGCGTATTGACGGCCTTAACGCCATCTACATTGGTCCCGACCTTTGGACCGAGCAAGAGAACCCCCTCTTTACCGAGGATAAACGATTGTGGCGTAACTGGCGCAACAGCGTGGCCGATGAGAAATTCAAGGTACGCTGCGGATATTGGGAGATTCCCGGACGCCCTAAGGTAATATTGGTTGACTTTGACGGCTATTTCGACGAGAAAGAGAGCTTCTACTATATGCTGTGGGATAATTATAAGGTTGACTCGCTTCACGCCTACGGCGATTACGACGACTCGGTTATCTTCGGATATGCCGTGGGACGCGTAATAGAGAGCTTCTATAAGTATCATCTTGGCCAGAAAGATAATGTCGTGGTGCAGGCCCACGAGTGGCAGAGCGGCAGTGCAGCCCTGTATCTTAAAAAGAATCTGCCTGCGGTGGGAACAATCTTTACAACACACGCAACAAGCATAGGACGTTCAATCGCATCGAACGGAAAGCCCCTTTACGACTTTTTCGATGGTTATAATGGCGACCAGATGGCCGATGAGCTTAATGTGCAGTCGAAGCACTCGATTGAGAAACAGTCGGCACTGAATGTCGATTGCTTCACAACGGTGAGCGAGCTCACAGCCAAAGAGTGTCAACAGCTTATCGAGCGTAAGATTGACGTAATTCTTGAGAATGGATTCGAGAAGGACTTTGTACCCTCGGGCGCCGAATTTGAGAAGCGTCGCGCCGAGGCTCGCGCAGCACGCCTTAGAGTGGCGCGTGCCCTTACCGGCGACAAAATAGCGGACGACGCTATTATAATAGGTATCGGCGGACGTATGGAGATGCGCAACAAGGGAATAGACCTGTTCCTCGAAACAATGATACGCCTAAAGCACTGCGCACAGCTCAGCCGCGACGTTGTTGCCTTCATCGACGTTCCCGCTTGGTCGGACGTTGCGCGCGGCGACCTTCAGAAGCGCTTAGCCTCGGGCGAGACAGAGTGGAGCACTCCCTTGCGCGACCCCTATCTGACACACAATCTGTGTAATTTCGAGCACGACGCCATTGCACAGACAATCCGTAATATCGGCCTTGCCAACTACGACGGCAAAAGCCGCGTAAAGGTAATTTACGTCCCCTGTTATCTGAAAGGCAGCGACGGCATATTCAACAAGGACTACTACGATATTCTCATCGGTAACGACCTCAGCATCTACCCCTCGTACTACGAACCGTGGGGATACACCCCTCTTGAGAGCGCTGCGTTCCACATTCCCACCGTTACAACCAACCTTGCCGGCTTCGGTCTTTGGGTAAATTCGGTGCTCGGACATCAGGGTGAGCTAACAGACGGAGTAGCTGTCGTCGAAAGAAATGATAGCAACTATTTTAATTCAGCCGATGTTATTACAAAAATTATTTGTACCTTTGCAAAAATTTCTGAGGAGGAGGTTGCCGAGAGCCGCCGAAAAGTAGCCCTTTTGGCCGATAAGGCTCTGTGGAAACACTTTATAAAGAACTACTTACGAGCTTACGACCACGCACTCAGGGCCGCCGCCAAAAGAAAATAACAGGCAGAATGTTGTCCGCGTACATACGCACACAAGGCAGCACTCGGCCATTTTAGAGTTTATATAAATTTAGGAACAATAACCATATATTTTAAATATGATTGCAATAAGTAATTCTAATCAACCCGCTTGGAAAGCAATTAATGTAAAATCGTACATCCCCGAGTCGTTGATTCGTCTCGAGGAGTTGGCACACAACCTTTGGTGGGAGTGGAATCAGGATGCAAAAGACCTGTTCCGTATGCTCGACGCCAAACTTTACGAGGAGTGTGTCGAGAACCCTGTCCTTTTGCTCGAGAAATTGGGCGTTGAGAAGCTCGACGAGCTCTCAAAGGATAAAAACATTCTGAAGAAACTCGATGAGGTTTATGCAAATTTCCGTGCTTATATGGACGTTAAGCCCGACGCCAATCGTGCATCGGTAGCTTATTTCTGTATGGAGTATGGTCTTTCGCACGTGCTGAAAATCTACTCGGGTGGTCTTGGTATTCTTGCCGGCGACTACCTGAAAGAGGCTTCTGACTCGAACGTAGATATGTGCGCGGTAGGTTTCCTCTATCGTTACGGATATTTCTCGCAGTCGCTCTCAATGGACGGCTCGCAGATTGCCAACTACGAGGCACAGAATTTCAACACTCTGCCCCTCGACCGCGTTTACGAGGCTGACGGCGTTACACCTATGGTTGTAAGCGTGCCCTTTATGGATTATTTCGTATATGCCAACGTATGGCGCGTAAATGTAGGTCGCGTATCACTCTATCTGCTTGATACAGACTTTGAGATGAACAGCGAATTTGACCGTCCCATCACTCACAAGCTCTATGGTGGCGATTGGGAGAACCGCCTCAAGCAAGAGATTCTGCTTGGTATCGGTGGTATGATTATGCTCGAAAAGCTGGGCATCAAGAAAGATATTTACCACTGCAACGAGGGACACGCTGCTCTGTGCAACCTGTATCGTTTGACACAGTACATCAAGGATGGCTTCTCGTACGAGGAGGCACTTGAGATTGTACGTTCGTCGAGCCTTTACACAGTTCACACTCCCGTGCCCGCAGGACACGACTATTTCGACGCTACACTCTTCGGTAAATATATGAAGGGTTACGCTGCACAGCTCAATATCTCTTGGGACGACCTTATGAATCTTGGTCGCACAAATGCCGGCGATGCCAACGAGCGTTTCTGTATGTCAACATTTGCTTGCAACACTTGTCAGGAGATTAACGGTGTGAGCCGTCTGCACGGTAAGGTGTCAAAGGATATGTTCGCAGGTATTTGGAAGGGTTATTTCCCCTCGGAGAATCACGTTGGTTACGTAACTAACGGTGTTCACTTCCCCACGTGGGCTGCTCCCGAGTGGAGAAACTTGTACGATAAGTACTTCGACCCCAACTTTATGAAAGACCAATCGAACGCTTCTATTTGGGAGGCTATTCAGAATGTTCCCAACGATACAATCTGGAACACTCGTGTTGCCTTGAAGAAGCGCCTTATCGAGTACATCCGTCAGGCGTTCCGCGAGAATTGGCTCAAGAATCAGGGCGACCCTATGCGCATCGTTGACGTTGTTAACAAGATTAACCCCGATGCTCTTGTGATTGGTTTTGCGCGTCGTTTCGCTACTTACAAGCGTGCGCACCTGCTCTTCACCGACCTCGACCGTCTCTCTAAGATTCTGAACAACCCCGAGCGTCCCGTTCAGTTCCTCTTCGCAGGTAAGGCTCACCCCCACGATGGTGCAGGTCAGGGACTTATCAAGCGTATCATCGAGATTTCTCGTCGTCCCGAGTTTGTAGGTAAGATTATCTTCCTCGAGAATTATGATATGCAGCTTGCCAAGATGCTGGTTTCGGGTGTGGATATTTGGATGAATACTCCTACACGTCCTCTTGAGGCATCGGGTACTTCGGGTGAGAAGGCTCTTATGAACGGTGTACTCAACTTCTCGGTTCTCGATGGTTGGTGGTGCGAGGGTTACAAGCCCGGTGCAGGATGGGCGCTTAAAGAGAAGCGTACATACCAGAATCAGGAGTTCCAAGACCAGCTCGATGCTGCTACAATCTACACTCTGCTCGAAAGCGAGATTCTTCCTCTGTACTACAACCGTGGTAACAAGGCATACAGCGACGAGTGGATACAGTACATCAAGAATTCTATCGCAGGCATCGCTCCTCACTTCACAATGAAGCGTCAGCTCGATGACTACTATAGCAAATTCTACAACAAGCAGGGCGAGCGTTACCACCATCTTGTGGCTAAGGACTACAAGGCTGCACGCGAGCTTGCAGCTTGGAAAGAGGCTGTTGCCGCTAAATGGAACGAGATTGAGGTTGTATCGGTTGAGCGCGACTCAAATGTTGACGCAGGTACAATCAACGCAGGTAACAAATACAGCATCACATTCAATGTTGACGAGAAGGGCCTCGACGATGCAATCGGTATCGAGCTTGTAACAATTGCAACAGACAAGGATGCCCGCGACTATGTATTCTCGGTTCAGCCTCTTGAGGTTGTTAAGCGCGAGGGTAACATCTTCACATTCCACACAGACTATGTGATGAACAACGCCGGTAGCTTCAGAATATGCTATCGTATGTATCCCAAGCACGAGGAGCTTCCTCATCGTCAGGACTTTGCATTTGTTAAGTGGCTTGCTTAAAAAGTACGCCTGATGACAATAAAAAAGCCGATGGAAAAATCCATCGGCTTTTTTATTGCTGCTTTTTTTAAGAGGGTAGTGCAGAGGCTACTTTTCTTCAATTAAAAAACGGCTCGATAGAAATTTACTGTGGGTAAGAATCAATAATCTATTTCTAATTTTCAAGAACAGCAGCATATAATACGTACAAAAGGTAACTTTTAATTTATTGCACCATAAAAAAGAAATTCAATGTAGGTACGATTGTTTTAAGGAAAAAGTGCGAGGTATGTTTAA
>JAFQVS010000011.1 GCA_017407905.1 Bacteroidaceae bacterium
ATTATTAGTGTCCGATAAACTTTTTAATCGGCAAAAAAAATAGGGCTGATTCCATTTTGTGGATTCAGCCCTTTGTAGTTATTTAGCGGTTACCACACTCATCCAAATAACTATGAGCAAAAGTACACATTTTATCGGACACCTATAAATGTGAACAATATTCAATAAGCAATTTTCTACTTTCAAGAATAGCCGCATAAGCATTCCGTGAGGGTGATAAATAGAGTAATCTCGACTACACCTTTTTGCTACTGAGTCGATAAAAAACCGTCTGCATAATTGTCTATGACTTTCAGGCAGACGGTTTTTTTATCTTTCTTCTGTTTTTATTGGTACAGATAGCGCTTGATGCTCTTTTTGGGTGTTTTTTCAAACTCCTCGCTCATTATGCGCACCTCGGCGATGTGCTCGTAGGCGGGAATTTGTTGGTTAATTATCTTACGTAGCTCTTCCATCTTGGCGGGGACGTCGGTTACTCCCTCGGCGCTTAGGGCGTCGCTGTCGGGGTGGATGAGGGCTATGAATTTCTCGCCCTCTTGTATCACGAGCGACTCGTTGACGCAGGGGTGTGAGTTTATTACGGCCTCAATCTCCTCGGGATAGACGTTCTGTCCGTTGGCGCTCAGAAGCATACTCTTGCAGCGGCCTTTTATGAATACGAAGCCTTCGCTGTCTATTACTCCGAGGTCGCCTGTGTGGTACCACCCCTCTTTGTCGAGTGCCTGCTCGGTGGCGTCGGGGTTTTTGTAGTAGCCCAGCATTACGTTGGGGCCGCGCACGATAATCTCACCGGGGGTGTTCTGCGGGTCGTTGCTAAGGATTTTTACCTCCATCCCCAGAGCTGGCTTTCCGCAGCTGCCCACTTTGGCCTCGCTCCAGTCGCTGTAGCAGATGATGGGGGCGCACTCTGTGGCACCGTATCCCACTGTGTAGGGGAATTTTATTCTGTGCATAAGGGCGTCAATCTCGGGGTTGAATGCTGCTCCTCCAATGATTATCTCTACTACATTGCCGCCGAATGCTTTTAGCATTCTTTTGCGTATGTTACGGTAGATGATGTTGTTTACTCCGGGTATTTTTGTGGCGATGCGCATAAGCGGCTTTTGCAGCTTGGGCATTACGCTCTTGCGGATGATTTTTTCGATGATGAGGGGAACGGCCACGATGATTGTGGGGCGCACCTTGCTGAATGCGTCGAATATGATGCGGGGGCTGGGGGTGCGTGTCAGGAAAAATATCTGTACGCCGCGTGTCAACTGATACAGAAACTCGAATGCCATTCCATACATATGTGCCATAGGAAGAATGGAGAGCATATTCATCCCGGGCTTCATTGTGAGCACTCCCGTGGCGAACATCATATTGTTGTAGAGTGCACGGTAGGGGATGAGCACGCCTTTCGAGAATCCGCTTGTGCCCGATGTGTAGTTTATTATGGCAAGCTCCTCGGGGCTGTCTTTGTAGTAGTTAATGTCTGCTGCGCTGAAGCCTTTGGGGTAGCTGCGGGCAAACTCGTCGCTTGTTGCGGCGTGTGCCTTGCTTATTGTCTCGCTGCGGCTCATATTGAGCGAAAAATCCTCGATGCGGATTGCTGCTTCGAGCGCGGGCATCTCGTCGTAGTTGAGCTGTACGCGGTTCGAGTCGCCCACAAAGAGCAGGCGCGAGTCGGAGTCGGTTACAATGTGGTGTACGTTGTCGGCCTTAAAATCGTGCAGAATGGGGACGGCTATCGCACCGTATGTTACTACCGACAAAAATGCAATTCCCCAACGCGAGCAGTTGCGCCCGCACAGTGCAATGTGGTCGCCGGGCTTAATGCCGCTCAGACGGTAGAATGTGTGCAGCTTGGCAATTTCGCTTGCAACGTCGCCATAGGTATAAGAGACGCCTTTGTAGTCGGTGAGGGCGCTGTGCAACCAATTTTCTCGAAAAGAGGTTGCGTATAGCCCGATGAAGCTTTGATTGTTAGACATAATTTATTTCTTGTAGATTGTTTGTTGTTGCTTGTTGATTGTTTGGGCTTATATTCAATAAGTGGGCTTTGCTGTGGCCGGCCTAATTTATTGGATATAATTGTATTGTAAAAGCAAAAATAGTATAATGCTGTTGTAAAAACAAATTTTGCAATGCTTTTTACGCTTTTATCATTGGCCGAGGCTGCGCAGGTGCTGCTTTTGCGGCCCGTTCGGGGGGCTCTTTGCCGCTTTTTGTGCGAAAAGAGTGTACGGCCTTAGGCGCTGCGGGTACTATTTTTGCTTTACTCGACGGCGCAAAGGTAATAATAAATTATTGTTAAAAGAATAAATTGAGGAGAAAAATTGCACAAAAATTAAAAAATGTGCAATTTGTTGTTGCGGTTGGATTTTTTTCAGCCCTTTTGTGGCGGCCCGAATATGTCGGAACCGATGCGAATGTGTGTGCTGCCCTCTTGAATGGCGATGGGGTAGTCGTCGCTCATTCCTGCTGATAGGATGCTGAAGCTCTCTTTCGCCGTGAAGTATTTGTTGCGAATTTCGTCGAAAAGCTCTTTTACGGCGTGAAACTCGTTGCGAATTTGGTTGGTGTCGTCGGTGTTGCTGCCCATACACATAAGGCCGCATATTCTGACGTGTGCGAGGCTGCGCCAGCTGCCCTCGTCGAGCATTGCGAGGCACTCGGCGGGCGTGAGACCGAATTTTGTCTCTTCCTGTGCAATATGTATCTGCAAAAGACAGTCTATTGTGCGCGGGATTTTTGCAGCCTGTCTATCGACCTCTTGCAGAAGGCGCAGGCTGTCGATGCTGTGTATAAGGTGTATGTAGGGGGCGATATATTTTATTTTGTTGCTTTGCAGATGCCCGATAAAGTGCCAGCGGATGTCTCGGGGCAGCTGCTGCTCCTTGACGCGCAGGTCTTGTGCCTTGCTCTCGCCAAAATGACGCTGCCCCACAGCGTAGGCTGCTTCGATGGCCTCGGCGGGGTGATATTTCGAGACGGCAATAAGTGTTACCCCGTCGGGCAGGGTAGCACTTATGCGCTCAATATTCTTTTTAATATCGCTGTACATTATATATTTTATATTGCCTCGTAGGGGAAAATATCTACTATGCTGCTTTCGTTTACGGCGGCAAGGTCGTAATTCATTATGGAGTCCTCCATATGCTTTGTGAGGTTCTTTACTGCGCCCGATACATCCTCGGCTTTTACAAGGATTATGGCCGAGGTCTTTTTCTCCTTGGCGCTTACCTCGTCGATGGTTACCATCACAATTTTGCATTTGAACCATTTGTCGGCGGCCTCTTCGGTGCTATCGACAAGCTCGTTGTATTTTGTACGCTCCATCTTCATAATGTCGAAAGTGCCTGTTACCATAGGCTGAAGCTCAAGCGTCAGGCGCTTCTCGACCTCGGTGAATGTGAATCCCTGTGTAAGATATACTTCGTTTACTTTTGTGTTGAGGCCCTTCTCGCCTGCACGCTCATACGTTACTTTACATTCAAACCAGCTGAGTGTCATATTTTTTGTGTTTATTGGGTTTTACTTTGTTTTTTGTTGCGCGAAGATAGTAAAAGACGGGTGAAGAAAAAAGTGCAGGGCGGATATTTTTTTCTTGCCGCCCGAAAATGTGCGGCGAGGCTGGTGCGGATGTTCCGTCGCCCGAAAATGTGTTACATTTTCAGTTGGGGGAACGCGCGTGTGTATCGGCGACGCAGTTTTTTGCTTGTGTGGTGCGAGTATATCTCGCGGCAGAAGCGTGTCTCGCTTTCGAGGCGGTCGAGGAGTATGTGGCGGTAGTCGTCCCAATCGAGTATGGGACGGCGCGCAATGCCGCTTCTTATGGCGGCCTCGGCTGAGGCTGTGCTCAGCTCGGTTGCCAGACGGCGGTCGCCCGCACGGGGCAGAATATAGTCGCGCCCGAAGGCGAGCCTGCCGCCGTACATTTTTTGCAGTGCCGTGGGGGTGGGACGATGCGCAAGCGTGGCAACGGCCTCGACGGCGGCGGTAATCATTGCGCTGTTTATGCTTGTTGCGAGTGTGTCGAGCGCTGCGCGGAATATGTGGGGTGCGACGAGCAGGCTGTTTATTTGGTTGGGAGCGTCGGCTCCGGCCGTTGCCACTATTGCGTCGGGGCGCACCCTCAGAATCTTGTTGTACAGCCCCTCGGATGCGTCGAGTGTGATTATTATCGCCTCGGGGGCCATCGTCTGTAACTGTTGAGCGTCGATTGTGTGGCTGTGCGAAAGGTCGATGAGGGCATCGGCACCGTCGAGCCATTGTTTAATGTCGGCGTCGGTTACTGTTTTTATGTTGCTCTGCCCGGCACCGACGTTTGCGAGCAGACTGAGGCTCGTCGAGGCGAGAGTGTCGCACTCTTTTATCACTATTTTCAGTGAGCCAAGCTCGCGCCCGGTAATTTCGGCGGCATTTTTCAGGGCGGCTGCAATGCAGACGTTTGTTCCTTGAATGGTGCCGCTCATTATGGGAATGTCGAGCAGGCGGCCGAGGCGCTCTTCGAGCAGCAGGCTCTGCTGCGGGGCGATGGCTTCGAGGCTTATCCCGCCGAATGTGGGCGACATTGCCTGTATGGTGCGCACGAGCTCACGAGTGTCGCTCTGCGCAATTTCAATGTCGAATGCGTCAATATCGGCAAAGATTTTGTAGAGCATACTCGTCCCCTCGCCCAGAGGCTTTGCGGCCAATGCCTCTTTCTTGGGAAGCGCGCTGCCGTTGCTCACTATCGCAATCAGATTGCCTTTGTTGGTGTATTTATAGGCGTTCCAACGGTCGAGGCTTATGCCGCGCGAGACCTCTGTGGCGCCGGGGGTGTGGGCGAGGGCAAGCTCCTCGGGGGTGCAGAGGGGCTTTGTGGGTACTACTTCTGTCTTTCCGGGGCGTGGCAGGCGGTGATACTTTAGGGCCTTATTTTCATTTTGCAGCATAGCTTTTTGTTTGATATAACATTTTAGAGCCGAGTTTGTTTCTCTGTTGCGGGCTTTTGAACGTAAAAGGAGTGCTGTGGCTGTTTTTTTGTTTTTGTCGGCCCTATGATTTTGTCCGTCCCGCGATAATGTGTATCTTCGCACAAATAAAAAGTTGTAATATGGAAAATTTCCTTGAATTGTTGAAGAAAAGACGCAGCTGCCGCCGTTTCACCGACGAGGCTGTCGATAAAGAGGCTGTTGCCAATATTATGCGTGCCGCGCTTATGTCGCCCTCGGGCCACAGAATAAATCCGTGGGAGTTTATTCTTGTCGAGGATAAGGCGATGCTGAAGGCTCTCTCTACAGCAAAGGCTGCCGGGGCGCAACTGCTCGAAGGGGCTGCAATGGCCGTGGTGGTGGTTGCCGATACTTTAAAAAGTGATGTGTGGATTGAGGATTGCTCAATTGCTACTATTCTTATGCAGTTGGCCGCCGAGGAGCAGGGCTTGGGCAGCTGCTGGGTGCAGATACGTCTGCGCAGCGACGCCGAGGGTAATGCCGCCGACGAGAATGTAAAGAGACTCTTGGGGCTGCCGCCGCACTATGCTGTGCTGTCAATCTTGGGAGTGGGGCACAAGGAGCGCGAGTCGAAGCCCTTTGACGAGGAGAAAATGCAGTGGGAGAAGGTTCATATAGAGAAATATGATGCCCGCTGATTCTATACTCTTGGTTGGTGCGGGTAATCTTGCCACCTCACTTGCGGTTGCTCTCAAAGGGGCGGGCGTGGGGATTATGGGTGTGTGGAGCCGCACCGAGGAGGCTGCACGCGAGCTTGGCCGACGCATCGACGTTCCCTATTCGTACCGCTTGCAGGATTTCTGCGCCCCGAGCGTGGTGATAATAGCGGTGGCCGATGCAGCGCTACAGTCGGTGGCCTCTGACGTGGCACGCCTCTTCCCCGAGGCTCTTATTGCACACACGGCGGGCAGTATCTCAATGGATGCTCTGCGTCTGTCGGGTGCCACCCGCTACGGCGTCTTTTATCCTATGCAGACGTTCAGCAAAGGGCGCGTGGTAGATTTTTCCACAGTATCGACCTTTGTCGAGGGGTGCGACGCCGAGGCGTTGTCGAGGCTTCGGGATATTGCATCGCAATTGGGCGGAAAGGTCTATGAGGCCACAAGCGAGCAGCGACGCTATCTGCATCTTGCGGCGGTGTTTGCCTGTAACTTTCCCAATGCTCTTTATGCAATGTCCGAGAGGCTGCTGACACGGCACGGGCTGCCGTTCGAGGCTATGCTGCCACTTATAGACGAGACGGCGGCAAAGGTGCACACGCTCTCGGCGCGCGAGGCTCAGACGGGGCCCGCCCGACGAGGCGACGAGGCTGTAATGCAGCGTCAGCGTGAGCTGCTCGACGACGAGCTACTGAATATATATAATGTACTGAGCGATTATATTGCAAAAAACCGATAAACAATGATAAACTACGATTTAAAAAAAATTAAGGCGCTTGTCTTTGACGTGGACGGAGTGCTCAGCCGCGAGACAATCTCAATGTATCCCAGCGGCGAGCCTATGCGCACTGTGAATATTAAGGATGGTTACGCGTTGCAGCTTGCCGTAAAGGCGGGCTTTCACGTTGCGATAATCACGGGAGCACGCACCGAGGCGGTACGCGTGCGCTATAAGGGATTGGGCATACAGGATGTATATATCGGCGCCTCGATAAAGCGCGACTGCTTCGAGGAGCTGATGACAATGTACGACCTCTCGCCCGAGGAGATAATGTATATGGGCGACGATATTCCCGACTACGAGGTGATGCAGATGTGCGGCCTTCCCTGTTGTCCGGCCGACGCCGCCCACGAGATTAAAGAGCTCTCGAAATATATATCGCCCATAAACGGCGGCGAGGGCTGCGGACGCGACGTAATTGAGCAGATTATGCGCGCACAGGGAAAATGGATGGACGAGGCTAATGCCTTTGGCTGGTAAGAAAATTTTTTTTTCAGAATTATGCTCGATAACATAAAGGATTATAAGGTGATACTCGCCTCGGCCTCGCCCCGCCGCCGCGAGCTTCTTGCAGGGCTGGACATTCCCTTTACGGTAAAGAGCCTGCCCGACGTTGACGAGACTTTTCCCGCCGAGCTTCGCGCAGGGGATATTCCGCTCTTTATCTCAAAGAAAAAAGCCGACGCTTATCGTCCCACGATGGCCGACGACGAGCTTGTAATTACGGCCGACACAATCGTGTGGCTCGACGATAAGGCGCTGGGCAAGCCCTCGGACAAGGACGAGGCGCGCCGTATGCTGCACAAAATGTCGCAAAAGACACACGCTGTCTTTACGGGCGTTACAATAACCACAAAGACGCAGCAGCTGAGCTTTGTGGCACAGTCGAATGTAACATTTGCGCGTCTTACCGACGAAGAGGTCGATTATTATGTCGAAAAGTATGCTCCGATGGATAAAGCCGGTGCTTACGGCGCGCAAGAGTGGATAGGCTATATTGGAATGGAGAATATCGAGGGCTCCTATTTTAATGTGATGGGACTGCCCGTGCAACGTCTTTATGGCGAGCTGAAGAATATAAAGTGAGGCTCTATAAATAAGTAATAGACACGACGTAACTTGTGGAATCTCCCTAAAATCTATAAAATAGGGCTGATGGCTTTCAAAAAGTAGGCATTTTTACTTTTTTCGATAAAAAATGTTGTAAAAATTTGCTGCTTTAATGAAAAAAGGAATATATTTGCAGTGCGAGGGTGAACTACCATTCGCACTGTTTTTTGTTGCGGTGCCGCTCCTTGCGGGCCGCCCGAAAATGAGAATAATGAATAATATGCAGTTACATAATGGGCACCATCATCTTTCATACGCAGTGTGAGGGGACGGGCGGTGTATCTGTATAATGCCAATATAGACGGAAGCCAACCTTTTTTTGGAGTGGTTTCCGTCTTTTTAATACAAAATTATGATTAGAATAGCCATACAGACAAAAGGACGCTTGAACGAGCAGAGCATTGAGCTGCTGCGCGAGGCGGGCGTAACAATTAAAGAGGAGAAACGAAAATTCCTGATGCGTGCGGCCGATTTTCCGGTCGAGATTCTTTTTCTGCGCGACGATGATATTCCGCACACGGTTGCAATGGGCGCTGCCGACCTCGGCATTGTGGGATACAACGAGGTGGTCGAGCGCGGGTGTGTTGTCGATGTGTTGCAGAATCTCGGCTTCGGGGCTTGCCGTGTGTCGTTGGCCGTGCCCAAGAGTGTGGAATATACGGGGCTCGACTTTTTCAACGGTAAGCGCATAGCAACCTCTTATCCCAATGTGCTGAAGCGCTTCTTCGACGAGAAGGGTATTAAGGCTGCGGTGCACACAATAACAGGCTCGGTTGAGATTGCTCCCGCCGCGGGGCTCGCCGACGCCATTTTCGATATTGTTTCGTCGGGCGGTACGCTCATAAGCAACGGCCTCGTCGAGGTGGAGCAGGTACTGCAATCCGAGGCGGTGCTCATCGCCACTCCCGGTCTCGACGACGATAAGATGGCCGTTGCCCGACAGCTAATGTCGCGCTTCGATTCGGTGCAGAAAGGCTACGGAAAAAAGTATCTTGTGCTGAATCTGCCATCCTCGGCGCTCGATGAGGCCGTGAAAATTCTGCCCGCAATGCGCAGCCCGACGGTTATCCCGCTGGCTCAGAGCGATTGGTGCTCGTTGCAGACGGTGGTAGATGAAAAAGAACTGTGGAGTGTTGTCGAGAAGCTAAAGGCAATAGGCGCCGAGGGTATTCTTGTCCTTGCACTCGAAAAGATTGTATTATAATGAGTTACTATTATGATTAAGAGATATGTCGAGCCCGACAGAGGGCTGTGGAAAAACCTGTGCCTGCGCGCGCTTGCCGACGATGAGATTATTGAAGGGCGCGTAAAGAGTATAATAGAGCGGGTGCGCTGCGAGGGCGATGCTGCCCTTCGCTCGCTGGCCCGTGAGATAGATAATGTCAGTTTGGATGCAATAGAGGTTACCCCCGAGGAGTTGCGCGATATTTACAAACAAATACCGCAGCCTCTGCGCGAGGCCATTGCAAGCGCCGCACGTAACATTACAAAATTTCATATGGCGCAACGCTTCGAGCCGGTGCGCGTCGAGACCGTCCCCGAGGTACTGTGCGTGCAGCGTGCCGTGCCCATAAACCGCGTGGGAATATATATCCCCGGAGGCACTGCGCCGCTCTTCTCAACGGTGCTTATGCTGGCAATTCCCGCAAAGGTGGCCGGCTGCAAAGAGATTATAATGTGTACGCCCACCGATAAAGAGGGGAAAGTGGCCCCCGCGGTGCTTTTCGCGGCAATGGTGTGCGGCGTGCAACGTATTTTTAAGGTGGGCGGGGCGCAGGCTGTTGCCGCAATGGCCTACGGCACCGCGACTATCCCGGCGGTCGATAAAATCTTCGGGCCGGGCAACCGCTACGTAACAAAGGCCAAAGAGATACTCTCCTCAAGGGTGGCAATTGATATGCCCGCAGGCCCCTCCGAGGTGCTTGTGATGGCAGATGACGAGGCTGTCCCCGCATTTGTGGCAAGCGACCTACTGTCGCAGGCCGAGCACGGTGCCGACTCGCAGGCGATGCTCGTCTGCTCGTCCGAGGCAATTGCCGATGCCGTCTGTGCCGAGGTCGAGCGGCAGCTGCCCCTTCTTCCGCGCAAGGAGATTGCCCGAAAGGCGCTGTCGAACAGCAGGGTGGTGGTGCTCTCGGCCGCTGACGATAGATTGGATTTTGTCAATATGTACGCCCCCGAACACCTTATAATTTCTACCGCCGATGCTTGGGGAGTGTCGGCGCGCGTAACGTCGGCGGGCAGTGTCTTTGTGGGTAATTACACGCCCGAGAGTGCGGGCGATTATGCCTCGGGCACTAATCACACGTTGCCCACGGCAGGCTGGGCGCGCTCGCACAGCGGAGTGAATGTCGATAGCTTCGTGCGTAAGATAACTTTTCAGGCAGCAACGCCCGCAGGGCTGCTCGAACTTGCCGATACAATTGTTACGATGGCCCGCGCCGAGGGGCTCGACGCTCACGCTGCTGCTGTTCTTGAGCGACTGAAATATTTACCCGATAAAGAGTAAAAAAGAGTATGGAAATTGATAATGTGATGCGCCTCGTGCGCGAGAATATACGCAATCTTGCGCCCTATTCCACGGCACGCGACGAGTATAAGGGTAGCATCGGGGCCTTCCTCGATGCAAACGAAAACCCCTATAATAACGGCTACAACCGTTACCCCGACCCGCGTCAGAGGGAGTTGAAAGAGCGTCTCGCGAGGCTCAAAGGCATCGACCCGAGTAAAATTTTCATCGGCAACGGTAGCGACGAGGCCATCGACCTTTGCGTGCGTATCTTCTGCAATCCCCGCCTCGATAATATTGTAACAATTGCGCCAACGTATGGAATGTACCGTGTGGCGGCGGCTATAAACGATGTTCGGGTGCGCGAGGTTCCGTTGGGCGACGACTATTCTCTGCCCACGGCCGAGCTTCTGGCGGCGTGCGACGAAAATACCAAGCTGATGTTCATCTGCTCGCCCAATAACCCAACGGGCAACAGCTTTTCCGTTGAGCAGCTGCGTTGGTTGCTCGAATATTTCGATGGAATTTTGGTGGTAGATGAGGCTTATATAGATTTTTCGTCGCAGCCGAGCGTGTCGTCTCTTTTGAGCGAGTACGATAATCTTATTGTGCTTCAGACGCTCTCGAAGGCTTACGGCCTTGCGGCGCTGCGCTTGGGCCTTGCCTTTGCCCACGAGAGCATTATGCAACTTTTTGCCAATGTAAAATATCCTTATAACATAAATCTTGCAGGGATGCAGCGCGCCGCCGAGCTTCTCGAACGCAATGTGCGGCAAGAGGTCGAGGCGATAGTGGCCGAGCGCCGTCGTGTGGCCGAGGCTCTTGCGGCGATTGATTGCGTGCAGCACGTCTATCCCTCCGATGCCAATTTTCTTCTTGTCAGGGTGGACGATGCTCGCACAGTGTATAACAAACTCATTGAGGCCGAGGTGATTGTGCGCGACCGCTCGGGCGTGCCCGGCTGCGAGGGCTGTCTGAGAATAACCATCGGCACGCCCGAGGAGAATGAGCGTCTGCTGCAAATAATGAAGGGTTAAATTCTTTAGGAACATGAAAAAGGCTTTATTTATAGACCGCGACGGCACAATAATATGGGAACCGCCTGTAACCGAACAGGTTGACACGCTTGAGCAACTGCAATTTATGCCCGGGGCGATAGGCGCACTCGCGCGCATAGCCGAGGCGGGCTTCGAGCTTGTGCTTGCAAGCAATCAGGATGGGCTGGGAACGCCCGCCTATCCACGGGAGAGGTTCGACGTTGTACACAATAAGATGCTCGACATTTTATCGGGCGAGGGGGTGCTGTTCGACGACCAACTGATTGATAATCACTTTCCGTCCGATGGGTCGCCCTGTCGCAAACCGGGGACGGGAATGTTCGGAAAATATATGGACGGCAGCTACTCGTTGGAGCACTCTTTTGTCATTGGCGACAGGCTGACGGACGTCGAGCTTGCCTATAATTTGGGGGCAAAGGCTATTCTTTACACCGCCGACAGCGAGCTTGTGGCGCAGCTTGCCACACGGCCATACGCTGCCGCCTGCGTGCTTGTGGCCGATAGCTGGAGCAAAATTGCCGAGTTTCTGCGTTGCTCCGAGCGTCGCGCAACGGTGGTGCGTCGCACACGCGAGACGAGCATCGAGGCCTCAATCGACCTTGACGGTCGCGGGGCGTCGCACGTATCGACGGGGCTGAATTTCCTCGACCATATGATTGACCAGATTATTCATCACGCGGGGGTGTCGCTCACCCTTGAGGCACGCGGCGACCTTAACGTCGATGAGCATCACACAATGGAGGATGTTGCCATTGTGCTGGGCGAGGCTCTCGCAAAGGCGCTTGGCGACAAAAGAGGCATCGGACGATACGGCTTTGTGCTGCCAATGGACGAGGCGCGTGCAATGGTGCTTATTGATTTTGGCGGTCGCATCGACTTTGATTGGGATGTTACCTTCACGCGCGAGTATGTGGGCGACGTTCCCACCGAGATGTTCAAACACTTTTTTAAGTCGTTGGGTGCTGCAATGTGCTGTAATATGCACGTGGCGGCTAAGGGCGAGAATAATCATCATATTGCCGAGGGGCTCTTTAAGGCCTTTGCACGCGCACTGCGGCAGGCCATCCGACGCGAGCCTTTCAGCTACGAGCTGCCCAGCAGCAAGGGGGTGCTATGATTGCGATTGTTGACTACGATACGGGTAATCTGCGCTCGGTGTGCAATGCCATCGAGCGTATCGGCGCCGAGTATTGCGTTACGAGCGATGCTGCCATAATAGGTGCGGCCGAGAGGGTGCTGCTTCCGGGAGTGGGCGAGGCCTCGTCGGCAATGGAGAAGCTGCGCGAGCGTGGCCTCGCAGAGGTTATAAAAGGGCTCACGCAGCCGGTGCTTGGCATCTGCATCGGGATGCAGCTGATGTGCCGATACAGCGAGGAGGGAGGCGTCGATTGTCTGGGTATTTTCGATGCCGACGTGCGCCGCTTTACGCCCGACAGAGGGCGCGGAGTAAAAGTGCCTCACATTGGGTGGAACAGCATCGAGAATCTGCGCTCGCCACTCTTCGAGGGCATCGACGAGGGGGCTTTTGTCTATTTTGTGCACTCTTATGCGGCGGATGTTTGTGCCGACGCCATTGCCTGCTCTATCAACGGCCGCCGCTTTGCGGCGGCGCTCTGCCGCGGAAATTTTTATGGCACGCAGTTTCACCCCGAGAAGAGCGGCGACGTTGGCGAGGCTTTATTAAGAAAC
The DNA here is from genome assembly GCA_017407905.1 of Bacteroidaceae bacterium. Taxonomy (GTDB): domain Bacteria; phylum Bacteroidota; class Bacteroidia; order Bacteroidales; family Bacteroidaceae; genus HGM04593. Next base: position 12,786 of record JAFQVS010000011.1, read on the forward strand.
TTTTTGAAGATTGAATAATGGAAATTATACCGGCAATAGATTTAATAGAGGGGCGCTGCGTGCGTCTGACGCAGGGCGACTATGCACAGACAAAGGTCTATGATGCGCAGCCTCTGGACGTTGCGCTGCGATACGCCGACTGTGGTGTGCGCCGCCTGCACATTGTTGACCTTGACGGTGCAAAGGCAAAGGCTCCCTGCAATCTGCGCACGCTCGAAAGAATAGCCGCGGCGACCAATCTTGACATTGAGTGGGGCGGCGGAATAAAGTCGGACGAGGCTGTGCGTGAGGCTATCGACGCGGGCGCCGCGCGTGTCATCTGCGGAAGCGTTGCGGTGGATAATCGCGAGCTTTTTGCCCGATGGCTGCGTCAGTATGGTGCCTCGCGCATAATCTTGGGCGCCGACATTAGAGAGGGAAAAGTGGCCACTCACGGGTGGCTGAAGGATGGTGGCGTCGGGGTCGAGGAGCTTGTCGAGGCGTTTCTGCCCGATGGCCTCGCGCAACTAATCTGCACCGATATTAGCCGCGACGGAATGTTGCAAGGGCCCAATATAGAGCTTTACGTCGGGCTGCAACGGCGCTTCCCCACGGTGGATGTTACGCTGAGCGGCGGCGTCTCGACGATGGCCGACCTTGAGCGTGCGCGCTGCAACGGAGTGCGGGCGGCTATTGTGGGAAAGGCAATATACGAGGGGCGCATAACATTAAAAGAGATTGAACAATGGTTGCTAAACGAATAATTCCCTGTCTGGACGTAAAAGAGGGACGCACCGTAAAGGGCGTGAATTTTGTGGGGCTGCAAGATGTTGGCGACGCCGTGGAGCTTGGCCGAATGTATGCCGCGCAGGGCGCCGACGAGCTTGTCTATCTTGATATTAGCGCAACGCACGAGGGGCGCAATACCTTTACGTCGCTTGTCGAAAGGATAGCCCGTGGCATAAATATCCCCTTTACCGTGGGCGGGGGAATATCCTCGATAGACGATGCCGCGCGTCTGCTGGACGTCGGGGCCGATAAAATCTCGATAAACAGCGCCGCGGTGCGCCGCCCGCAGCTCATCGACGAGATTGCATCGAAATATGGCAGTCAGTTTGTGGTGCTTGCCATAGATGCCAAAATGGTCGATGGTCGTTGGCTCATAACAACGCACGGCGGACGCCGTCTCACCCCTCGTGAGCTCTTCGAGTGGGCCCGCGAGGGGCAAGAGCGTGGCGCAGGCGAGATTCTGCTCACCTCTATGGAGCACGACGGCACGCGCAGCGGCTATCCGTGCGACCTTTTCGCCCGTCTCTCGCAGCAATTGTCCATCCCGATAATAGCCTCGGGAGGGGCAGGCTCGGCCGATGATATTGCCGAGGTGCTCTCTGCGGGTCGCGCCGATGCTGCGCTTGCGGCCAGCATCTTCCACTATGGGGATATTACCGTAAAAGAGCTTAAGCAGATGCTGCACGACCGAGGAATAAAAGTACGATTATAGAATGATACATAAGGAACAAAAATATGAATTTCTCCGATTTTAACTTATCGAAAAACAGCGACGCGCTGCTGCCCGTGGTGGTGCAGGACAGCGCAACGCTCAAAGTGCTTATGGTGGCCTATATGAACAGAGAGGCCTTTGAAAAGACCGTCGCGACGGGCAAGGCAACATTTTACAGTCGCTCGCGCGCGGAATTGTGGACAAAGGGCGAGACGAGCGGCAATTTCATAGAGGTTGTTGCAATGTACCCCGATTGCGACAATGACACGCTGCTGCTTATGGGACGCCCCGCGGGGCCCGCCTGCCATCGTGGCACGCAGTCGTGCTTCGACACCCCCGATAGCGAGGGCTTTATACGCCGCCTTCAGGCTGTGGTGCAGCAGCGCCACCGCGAGATGCCCGAGGGCTCTTACACCACTCACCTTTTTAATAAAGGAGTGAATAAAATTGCTCAGAAGGTGGGCGAGGAGGCTGTCGAGACAGTCATCGAGGCCATCGACAATAACAAAGAGCGCTATCTGTACGAGGCGAGCGACCTTATCTATCATCTGCTGGTGCTCAACGAGCAGATGGGATTCACCCTTGCCGATATTGAGGCCGAGCTTGCCTCGCGACACAAATAAGCGCAAGGCAAAAAAAACTGCCGAAGGTGCTCTTAGGCGCTCTTCCTTACAATGATGAAAAAAATATCTGCCACGTGCATATTTTTTTCATCATTGTAGTTTCTTTGTGAATTTTCTTTCTTATCTTTGCAAGGCATCAATTTTAGAGCGACGCCTCGCAGCCTTTAAAAAAATGTCGGAGGGTGGTGATTTTTTATCGCACCGATAGTCCAACAGATAGAATGTTAAAGGGTCGCGCTACTGTTGTAAGGGCCGGTTTTTGACAATTGACAAAGATTATTTTTTGTCGGTGTGTCAGAAACTTTTTTTGATTGATTAAGAACCGTTTTTAAATTTTTATACCGTGGCAGACACAAAGTATATTTTCGTAACGGGAGGTGTGGCCTCCTCACTTGGAAAGGGAGTAATCTCCTCGTCAATAGGCAAGCTGTTACAGGCTCGTGGGTACAAGATAACAATTCAGAAATTCGACCCCTATATAAATGTCGATCCGGGTACGCTGAATCCCAATGAGCACGGCGAGTGTTACGTAACAATCGACGGCCGCGAGACCGACCTCGACCTCGGACACTACGAGCGCTTCACCGATATTAAGACCACACGTTGGAACACATTTACAACGGGTCGCATCTATCGCGAGGTAATCGAGAAGGAGCGTCGCGGCGACTATCTTGGAAAGACCGTGCAGGTAGTTCCGCATATCACCGACGAGATTAAGCGCAGTATGCTTCTTGTCAGCAAAAAAGAGGAGCTCGACTTTGTAATTACCGAGATTGGCGGTACCGTTGGCGATATTGAGGGCCTTCCCTATCTCGAAGCAATCCGTCAGCTCAAATGGGAGCTTGGCAAGCGCGCCGTATGCGTGCACCTTACTCTCGTGCCCTACCTCTCGGCAGCGGGCGAGCTTAAAACAAAGCCCACACAGCATAGCGTGAAGCAGTTGCAGAGCCTCGGTATTCAGCCCGACGTGCTTGTACTGCGCGCCGAGCACGACCTTGATGCGGGTCTTATGCGCAAGGTGGCCAGCTTCTGTAACGTGCAGCCCGATTGCGTGGTGCACAGCCCCGACGTGCCCTCAATATACGAGGTGCCCATCAGAATGCAGGAGCAGGGCTTGGACGCTGCAATCTTGCGCCTTATGGGAATGGAGGTTGGCGAAACTCCGGGCCTTGTGCCGTGGCGCACATTCATCGAGCGTCGCAACAACGCCTCTCGCGAGGTAAATATTGGCCTTGTCGGAAAATATGACCTGCGCGACGCTTATAAGAGCCTCTACGAGAGCCTCTCGCAGTCGGGCGTTTATCACGACAGCAAGGTTAAATGCCACTTTATCGACAGCGAGAAGATTAACGACGAAAATGTGGCGCAGATGCTCGCGGGAATGGACGGATACGTTATATGCCCGGGATTCGGACAGCGCGGTCTCGACGGTAAGATTGCCGCCGTGAAATATTGCCGCGAGAATAATTTTGCGACACTCGGAATATGCTTGGGATTGCACGCAATGGTAATTGAATTTGCACGCAACGTGCTTGGCTACGACGGCGCAAACAGCTCGGACATCGACCCCAAGACACCCTATCCCGTGGTTGATATGATGGAGGAGAAGAAGGCGATAAACAATAACGGCGACCTTATGCGTCTGGGCGGATACAAATGCCGTCTGACCCCCGGCAGCAAAGTTTATGAGGCTTACGGCACCGAGGAGATTGTCGAGCGCCACCGCCACCGCTACGAGTTTAACGACGCTTACACAGCCGATTTTGAGAAGGCCGGAATGATGTGCACGGGCGTTAACCCCGAGAGCGGCCTTGTCGAGGTTGTCGAGATTCCCTCGCTCGATTGGTTCATCGGAGTGGAGTATCACCCCGAGTATTCGAGCACGGTGCTTCACCCCAGCCCCATAATTATGGACTTTTTAAAGAATGTTGTTAGCCGCAAGGACTGATATTATATAAGGTAAACAAGATGCAACGTCGCGCAAAAAAACGACGTTGCATCTTGTTTATATTGCTTCCGTCTAATTTTACCCCCCCAAAAAAAAATGAGAAAAATATTCCCCCTTTTGTGCTTGTTGCTCGTGAGCGCCTGTCGCAGTGTATCGGTACCGACAGCGGGCGAGGCGAGCGATACAATCTGCGTGCGGCTGGCAACCATCGACGAGGCAAAAGCCCTTATCGCGGCCGAGGATAGTTACATGCGCTCGCGCAGCACGTTCGACATTGTATCGCGCCTACAAAATCCCGAGGGCACAATCGAACAGCTCGACTCGATGATGCTCGACGGCGTGCGTCGTTGGAACCGTGCCGACAGCATCGCACTAAACTCGATAGTGGCGGCGCTGAACGATACGATACGAAAATACAATATTAAACTACCGCTGCCCAAAGAGATTATGCTCGTAAAATCGACAATGGCCGACGAGGGTGGGGCGGCGGGCTACACGCGCAGTAATTGGATTGCCCTGAGCCATAATTTTGCCGAGTTTCCCGATGAATTTAAGCGCGAGCTTCTGCTGCACGAGATTTTCCACGTGCTCACCCGTCGAAGCATCGACTTTAAACGCAGAATGTATGCCACGATAGGCTTCACCGTTACCGAGGATGAGCTCCTCTATCCCTCGGACTTAAAAGAACGGCGCATCAGCAACCCCGACGTCGGCCGATACGATAGCTACGCCACATTCACCATCGACGGCGAGCCGCAGAAATGTGCGATGCTGCTCTATGCCACCCGCCCTTACGCCGGAGGCACATTCTTCAGCTATTTAGGCATCGGGCTCATCCCTTACGACGAGAATCTAAGACCCGTGCAGAGGGGCGGTGCGACCGTGGTCTATTCCCCGCAGGATGCAACCGATTTTTTTGAAAAAGTGGGGCGTAACACGCAGTATATCATTAACCCCGAGGAGATTCTTGCCGATAATTTTGTGATTGCATTCAATAATCGTGCATCGGTGCCCACGCCCGAGCTGCGCGACAGCATCCGCGCGCTGCTGTTGGGAAAGTAGTCTCTGTTTCTGCTTGGTGGCAAAGTTCGTCGGGCAAAGCAAAATAATCAAAATGGTTCACCGCAAGCGGTGAACCATTTTGTCTTTTGGTAAGGGCTATTTTACATCCTCGGGATAAAGTTTTTTGAACGCCTCGGTCAGCTCCTTTATTTTGGGTGCGAGTCTCTCTATCGCATCTTGGTCGCCACTCTTTACCGCCGACGACAGCCCCTCGAGAATATCCACTAATTTGTGGCAGTTTGTATCCTTTCTCGGGCTCCAACATCGGGCTGTGTAGTAGCCTCCGTTAATAAGTATTTCGTATGTTACTCCGTCCAGCCCATAGGGCGTGGCAAGGTACGACGATGAGAATACTGCCGCCTCGAAGAGCTCTTTCAGCAGGCTCGCCGTGCTATGCGGGCAGGGACAGCGATACTCTTCAACCTCGGCAGTTTTTTTGTACCAGATGCTCTTCTTTGCAGCCTTTAAAACAAGCTCGGAATTCTCTTTGACGTAGTAGCATCCTTGCTCGCCGCTAAAAGAGGGGAGTATGGTAAATGCAAAACTATCGAAGCGTCTGTCATTTAATAAAAGGCTATCCACTCTTGCGTTGTATCTGCTTAATGCGCCTTTTGAATGGTCTCTTCCCGGCGGGTATAGTCGGCTCTGAGCGTTTGTCTCTGCCGTGAGGCTTATCCCTAATATAATAAGGACAAAGTAAAGCATTCTTTTGGTAATCATAGTCGATGGGGGTTGATTGGTGGCAAAAATAAAGATTTATTCTTAACCCGCAACTGTTACGTAGGATAAAATAAAGAGTAGAGCCTTTAAATGATTTTTTCGTAGATAAATATCGAATCAAAAACTACAACAGGGTGCTTGATTTTATATATCAGCAAACCAATGAGTTACGCTCTGGAAAAAAAGAAAACGGAGAGAGTTTTTAGAACTCTCTCCGTTTTAAGTACCCAGACCCGGGATCGAACCGGGATGGGTTGCCCCACTGGTGTTTGAGACCAGCGCGTCTACCGATTCCGCCATCTGGGCATTTCTTAAATGCGATGCAAAGGTACGGCTTTTTTCGGTACGAGCAAATTTTTTGCACATTTTTTTGAAAAAAGTTTTTGTTTTCTTGGCTGTTCCATTAAAAAGAAGTAATTTTGCAAGCCGATTATTATCAGCCCTTACTATGGGCTATTGATACTTTAGGTCTCTGAGTGAGCCAAAAGACAGTTTAGCCAACTGTCGGGGCGAAACGTGAAGAGGGTTCCTGCATTGTTCCGATTTTCCGTAAGGAACGTTCGGGGGAGTATCGTTTATGGAATTATTAACTAAATTTAAACGAATTAAAGTGGATACTTTAAGCTACAAAACAATTTCAGCAAATAAGGCAACCGCAAACAAGGAGTGGGTTGTCGTTGATGCTACCGACCAAGTACTTGGTCGCCTTGGCTCAAAGGTTGCCAAGATTCTTAGAGGTAAGTATAAGCCCTGCTTTACACCTAATGCCGATTGTGGTGATAATGTAATCATTATCAACGCCGACAAGGTTAGAATGACAGGTAACAAGTGGACCGACCGCATCTATCTGCGCTTCTCGGGTTATCCCGGTGGTCAGAAGGCTTTCAGCCCCGCAGACGTTGCTAAAGGTTACAAAGGTTACGAGCGTCTGTTCAAGCACGTGGTACGCGGTATGTTGCCCAAGTCTCGCCTCGGCGATCACTTGATGAACAACCTCTACATTTACGAGGGTTCAGAGCACAAGCACGCAGCACAGAATCCTAAAACAATTGATATTAACTCTTATAAATAAGAAAGCAGATGGAAATGGTTAATGCATTAGGCAGACGTAAAAGCGCAGTTGCCCGTATCTTTGTAACTGAGGGTGCAGGTAAGATTACAATTAACGGTAAAGATCTGCAAGATTATTTTCCTTCGAGCATTCTTCAGTATGTTGTAAAGCAGCCTCTGATGAAGCTTGATGTTCTTGAGAAGTACGATATTAAGGTTAATTTGGACGGTGGTGGTTTCACCGGTCAGTCTCAGGCTCTTCGCCTTGCAATCGCTCGTGCGTTGGTTAAGATTAACGCCGACGACAAGAAGGCTCTTCGTTCCGAGGGATTCCTCACTCGCGATGCTCGTGAGGTTGAGCGTAAGAAGCCCGGACAGCCCAAAGCACGCCGCAGATTCCAGTTCAGTAAACGTTAATATTCGGCTCGAAAAAAGACGTTTAGTATCTAAACCATTTGGGACTCCGCCGCTTGTCGTCGTAAGAGACGTCTCCTTGTGCACTTATAATGCTTGCGCTTAAGGCGGGCTACCCAAGAGGTTGGTTAGAAGTAATTAAAAAGAAGGTAAACGATTTAAATTTTAAAAAAAATGTCAAGAATTACATTTGAAACACTTTTAGAGGCCGGTGCACACTTCGGTCACTTGAAACGTAAATGGAACCCTGCTATGGCTCCCTACATCTTTATGGAGCGTAACGGTATCCACATTATCGACTTGCACAAGACAGCAGCAATGGTTGACACTGCTGCCGAGGCTCTGAAGCAGATTGCAAAGAGCGGCAAGAAAATCCTCTTCGTAGCAACAAAGAAACAGCTCAAAGAGATTGTAGCAGATAAGGCTCAGGCAGTAGGTATGCCTTACGTTATCGAGCGCTGGCCCGGTGGTATGCTCACAAACTTCCCCACAATCCGTAAGGCAGTGAAGAAGATGGCTACCATTGATAAACTTACTCAGGATGGTACATACTCGAACCTTTCTAAGCGTGAGGTCCTTCAGATTTCTCGTCAGCGTGCAAAGCTCGATAAGACACTCGGCTCAATTGCCGACCTTACACGTCTTCCCTCGGCTATCTTCGTTGTTGACGTAATGAAGGAGTACATCGCTGTTCACGAGGCTAACCGTCTGGGTATCCCCGTATTCGCAATTGTGGATACAAACTCTAATCCCGGTGATGTTGACTTTGTAATCCCCGCAAACGACGATGCAACAAAGTCGGTTGAGGTTATCCTCGACGCTTGCTGCGCTGCCATCGCCGAGGGTCTCGAGGAGCGTAAGGTCGAGAAGATTGACAATGAGGCTGCCGAGGGTGATGAGGAGAATGCAGAGGTAAAGAAAGCTGCGCGTCGCCGCACAACACGTGCTCGCATCAACAAGGGTGCCGAGGGCGAGGCAGCAGAATAATTATTAACGTAAAAAAACAGAATAATACTATGGCTGTAACAATGGCTGATATTGCCAAACTGCGTCAGATGACCGGTGCCGGTATGATGGACTGCAAGAACGCACTGACCGAGGGTGAGGGCGATTTTGACAAGGCTATCGAGATTATCCGTAAGAAGGGACAGTTGGTGGCTGCTAAGCGTAGCGACCGCGAGGCTTCTGAGGGTTGTGTTCTTGTAAAGGCTGAGAATGGCTTCGCAGCAATCATCGCGCTTAAGTGCGAGACTGACTTCGTTGCTCAGGGTGCCGACTTTGTAAAGTTGACAACAGATATTCTTGACGCCGCAGTAGCTGCAAAGTGCGCTACAATCGACGAGGTTAAGGCTCTGCCCCTCGGCGAGGGTACTGTTCAGGATGCTATCGTAGCTCGCTCGGGTATCACCGGTGAGAAGATGGAGCTTGACGGTTACAAGACACTCGTAGGTGAGAATATCTACACTTACAACCACCAGAAGAAGAATATGCTTTGCACAATGGTAGCCCTTAATCAGGCTAACGAGGAGGCAGGCCACGAGATTGCAATGCAGATTGCTGCTTCGGCTCCCCTTGCTCTTACAAGCGCCGACCTCGACCCCGAGCTCGTTGCTAAGGAGCGCGTTGTAGCCGAGGAGAAAGCTCGCGAGGAGGGTAAGCCCGAGGCTATGATTGCCCGCATCGCCGATGGTCGTATCCAGAAGTACTACAAGGAGGTTTGTCTCCTTCAGCAGGGATACTGCCAGAATGAGAAGATTACTGTTGCCGATTTCTTGAAAGGCTTCGACAAGGAGCTTACTGCAACAGGCTTCCAGCGCTTCACACTGCGTGCAGAGTAATTGGTAAATAACCTTTTACAATACAAAAAAAGGACAACCATTTTTATGGTTGTCCTTTTTTTCTCTTCTTGCAGCTGATAAAAGGGCTCAGTAGAAATTTACTGTGAACAAGAATCAATAATATATTTCTAATTTTCAAGAACAGCTGCATATAATACGTACAAAAGGTAACTTTTAATTTATTGCACCATAAAAAAGAAATTCAATGTAGGTTCGATTGTTTTAAGGAAAAAGTGCGAGGTATGTTTAACCGCTACTTAGACGCTTGTTTACAAGCGACTAAGTGA
>JAFQVS010000090.1 GCA_017407905.1 Bacteroidaceae bacterium
CGTTGTTGCAATTTATATTGTCTCCAACCCAACCACACCATAATAAGAGCGTTTACTATCGTTATACCAATAGTCCACCAGTCGGGGCTATTGAGTTTATCAATACTTTCTATAAGTCTATTTATCAGTGTATTATCCATATTTTCTTATAAAGCTAAAATAAGAGCTATAATGGAAACAATAGTAGCGATTATAGAAGCAATTGTTGCCACAATAGAGCACCAAAAGGCTTTATACTGTATTTCATTACTTTTTTTCTGTTCTGCAAGTGTTTTTTGTTGTAGCTCGGCATTCTTTCTCTGTTCTTCATTAGCTCTTTCTCGTTCTTTATTATCCACCAATCGTTCTATTCTTTCTTTTTCGATAGTCAGTATATCTATTACTGAACTAATTGCTGTCTTATTTTTTTCAAAAATTTCGTTATCGTGTTTTTTAAAGTCGGAATTATAATCGGCTAAAAAGCTGAGTACACATTCTCTAATTCCAATGCTTTTTATAGCAGGTATAATTGTATTAGAAATCCCGTCTTTCGGTAAACTGTTTATTACATAAAGTTTAGTTTCTTTAGTTATATCTTTTTTTACAATACAAGCTTTGAGATATACTATTAAATTATCTAATGCCTTTATAGTTTCCTCGTGTGTCATACTACATAAATTTAGCACGGAAGTCGGCAATGGCTTCTGTGATTTGGTTCTGCAACTCCTCAATGCGTCCGAGGATAACATCGGGCTGCTCATATTCTATCTTTTCGCGCTCAACCTCCTTGTATTTGTTTATTGAAAGGTCGTAATCTTTCTTGCGTATTTCATCAACAGGGACAAGGAAAGACTGCTCTTTGCGTGTGCGCTCCGCTTCGCCTGCAAAGTCGTGGAAACGGGCGATAATATCGGGTATATCGTTTTCGGCAACCTCGGTGCGCTTTTGGTCGAGTGAATAGCCATCGGCTTTCATATCATAGAACCAAACCTTGTCGGTACCGCCGGCATTGGTCTTTGTGAAAATGAGGATTGCGGTAGATACTCCCGAATAGGGTTGGAACACTCCACTGGGCATTGAGATGACCGCTTGCAGCTGCTGATTATCGACAAGCTCTTTGCGAATGGCCTTGTGTGCCTTTGAATTTCCGAACAGCACACCGTCGGGAACGATGCTTGCACAACGGCCACCCAACTGCAACATACGCACGAAGAGCGAAACAAAAAGTAGCTCGGTCTTTTTGGTGTCGGCAATGGCAAGCAATGATTTGCTTACTGCGTCCTTGTCGAGACTTCCTGCAAAAGGAGGGTTGGCAAGGCAAAGGGTGTAGCGGTCAGTGTCGGGATTGTCGGTAGAGAGCGAATCCTGGTAAGAAATATTTGGGCTATCAACCCCGTGCAACATAAGGTTCATTGCACCTATGCGTAACATTGTTTGGTCGGTATCGAAACCATTGAACATTGTTGTGCGGTAGTGCTTCTGTATATTGTCCTGTAACAACTCCTGTGCATAGTGCTCATTCACATACTTTGCGCTCTCCACAATAAAGCCGGCACTACCCATAGCAGGGTCGCAGATGTAATCTTTAACTGTGGGCCGCATTAGTTCAACCATCATACGGATAATGTGGCGCGGTGTGCGGAACTGTCCGTTGTTGCCACTTGCTGCCATTTTGCCAAGCACATACTCATATACATCGCCCATAGCATCGCGGTCATTCATATCAAGACCGCTGTCTATGCCGTCGATAATACGGGCAAGCATTCGGTCGGAATTGATGATAAAAGCTGCATTGCCCATAAAACGGCTATATGCACTCTCCTTGCCCGAATTAAGTGTTTTGATAAAGGGGAAAACATTGTCGCGCACATTCTTGAACATAGCCGATGCTTCAAAGTTCTTGAATACGTGCCAACGCAGGTGCTCGTATGGTACTTCCTTACCTGTTTCAGGATTGAGCCAATTTCCTTTTGAGAAAACTGCCTCTTCAAGCTCCATACCCCACGAAGCAGCAAGTGCCTCTTTTTGTCGCTGTGCATCATCGAGCATCTTCATAAAGAAGAGGTAGGTCATCTGTTCGAGCACGGAAATAGAATTGGTGATACCGCCAGTCCAAAAGGTGTCCCATATCGAGTCAATCTTGTTTTTGATTTCGCCTGTAATCATTTTTAAGGTCGTTTATGTACGTCTTTACAATTAAATACAAATACTTAACTTGCAAATATACTAAGAACTAACGATAAATAAAATCTAACAAACAAAATAAAAATTCATTTATTTGCATAAAAAGTTCAACCGATAAAAAAATGTTTAGTGTCGGAATCAGGGGATTCCGACACTAAACATTTTGGGGCCGATTATTGCGCCTTTGTTATTTCACGGTAATTTTATTTATGTTCAGCGTTCCCGTTACGTTGAATGTTACGCTGTTGGCGGTGCCGCTCCACACGCCATCCTTAAGGCTGCCTGTCGAGGGCTCCATTGTAGCCACCTTGTAACCGTCGAATATTATGCTCGATAGATTGCTGCCGTCGGTGGTGCTTATTGTGAATGTCGAGTTTTTGTATGTGCGAAGCTCCACTGTACCGTTGGTCTTTGTCCACAGTCTCACGGGGGTGCTTGCCGAGCCTTGCATAAGGCTTATTGAGACGTTGCCATTTGTAAATGTTATCTCGTCAAACTCTTTGCCTGCACCCTGAGTGGCACCCTCTTCGAGCTTCTCGGGCTCTATTGCCGGGTTGAGGGCTGCGGGGTTCGTAAAATCGAATATTGTGGCGTCGCTGCTCTCGCCCTCGTCGTTGCCCTCGTCGTCTTTATCCTCGCCGTTGCCCTCGTCGGGGGTGCTGCTGCCGTCGGCTGCTTCTACTTTTACGGCCATTGTGTTGACAAACTCGCTGCGACTGACGCCTATCGCATAGCCCGTTACGATAATCTCTTTACCGTTGAGGCTTGCGTCGATGAGGCCCTCTTTGGGGTACGAGATACTGCCCACGGCCGTCTCCGAGTCCTCAATCTCGACGTTGTAATAGTAACCGTCTATTGTGAGCACTCCCTTGTAGCTGATGTATTGCACTGTGGGTGCCTCGAGGTAGGCGTCTAATGCGGCGCCGTTCATTTGTGTGGGGGCGGGGCGGTTTACTGTCGCTGTTCCCACTTTTTCTATTGTCGAGTTGTTGGGGAATTGCAAAAGTCCTGCGTACTGTGTCGTCTCGCCGCTCACCTTGACAACGTCGCCCTCGGCATAGCCTTTATCCTCGCCCAGATAAACGAGGATTGTGCCTGTACCGTCATTTACAAGGAATCCGCGTGCATAGGTGCCCACGATTGTGCCCTGAACGGTGGCTGCTCCGCCACCCGCTGCAATGACGCTGCTGATGCTGCTCACGCCCTCGGGCATCGAGGGGTCGTCAGTCGCATCGCCCACAAATTCGTAGGCCGATACGCCTTTGAGGCCTGCAACGCCAAAGTATTTCTCGATGTTTCCGGTGAGCTTCACCTCGCGCTTGTAGTTGCCGGGATTATCGACAAGGTTCAATGCGCTGCGCACTGCGCCGCTGGGAAGCTGCACGGGCATACAGTTGTCGGGGTTGGTCTCGTCGGGTGATGCGGCTATCAGCAGGTTGGTGGTGGCTGTTGCCGATGCACTGAATCTGCATCCGTCGCTATATACCTGTCCATCTACTGTGCCTACAATGTAGCATCGTACTATTGCGGGGAGTGTCTCGCCGGCTACAAAGGCTGCTTTTGCCTCGTCAACGGTGTATTCTTTGGCCTCGGGCTTCTGCTCCTCGACTACGGGGCCGTGTGCTACGATGAAATTACGTACCTCCCACGTTCCGGCCTTCTCTTTTGCTGTGTATTTAAGGGCGAATGTTACGCTGCTCTTGCCCATAAAGGCTTCGGGCACTGCGACGTTGGCTTTGGCGAATGTTACCCAATCGACGCCCTCGGTTGCACCATAGGGAATGTCGCTCCACGTTGCTGTCGCGGGGTCGCCCGTGTAGTCGGCGCTGATGAGCAACTGATGGTTGGCTGCCACCTTACCGCTCTCGGCGTAACGGATTATGTACTCGAATTTTACGTGTGCCTCGGTCTCGTTGCTGAAGTCAACGGCGGGCGAGACGAGCCAGCTCTCGGCGGCGTTGTTTGCTCCATCGACGTAAGAGGTTGCCTTAGCTGTGCTGTAGTCTATAATCCACGGGTAGTTGCCCACGGTCTGCGCTTGTGTGAAGGCTCCAAAATCGGTGGCGAAGGCCTCGTTGATATACTCGCCATCGGCGGTTGAGCCGCTCTCGCCCTTGCCGTGTGCCACGATGAAATTCTTTACCTCCCACGTTCCGGCTTTTGACTTTGCGCTGTATTTAAAGGCGAATGTTACGCTCTCCTTGCCCATAAATTGTGCAGGCACCGAGACGTTGGCCTTCTCGAAATTTGTCCAATCGACGCCCTCTTTTGCGTTGTAGGGGAGGTCGGTCCACGTTGCTGCTGCGGGGTCGCCCGTGTAGTCGGTGCTGACGAGCAGCTGATGGTTGGCTGCCACCTTGCCGCTCTCGGCGTAACGGATAATGTAGTCGAATGATACGTAGGCCTCGGTCTCATTTGTAAAATCGACGGGTTGCGAGATGAGCCAGCTCTGGGCGGCATTGTTTGCTCCATCGACGTAAGAGGTTGCTTTGGCGGTGCCGTAGTCTATAATCCACGGGTAGTTACCCTCGGTCTCGGCGGTGCTGAATGTGCCGAAGCTGTTGGCGAAGCTCTCGCTGATATATACGCCCTCGGGGAGGGTGCTTCCGCCTGTGTTCTCGCCCGGAAGGGTATAGGGGGCGGGGACATCTTCGCAGGCGCTGAAAGCAACTGCTGTCAGTGCCCAAAATGCTAAATTCTTGAATAGTTTCATAATATTGTGTTTTATTTATTTACGGGTGTTATGTCATTTGTTGAACTGAGCATAAATTGCCAATAGTCGCGGTAGCGTGTGAGCACGCCGACGAGGTTAATTTTGCCCTCGGGCAGAGGCTCGTTGGCAAAATCGGCGTAGGTGCTGAAGCGGAAGAGTATGTTTGTCTTTCCCATCTTTATCTTGCGCTCGACGACATTATTGTAGGCCTCGTCCTCGGGGGCGTAAAGGTTGATGCCGTTGCCCTTTTCGAATTGTACGTTGCTGAGGCGCACGTATCGGGGGAGGGTGGCTTTATTGGCGCTTGTGAAGAAGCTCTCGTCAATCTCCACAGGCTCGATGCCGTGATAGTCGGCCGCGGGTGCTCCCACCAATTTTACGTGCTTGGGGAATGTGGCCTTTGCCATACGTCCGATGCTGCCGTTGTACAGGCCGCCAATCTGCGCAAGATTGCCGTAACCGCCTACGTGCAGCCCTTTGCAGTCTATTATCACTTTTTGTCCGCGGGCCATCACTGCGTACAGACCAACGTCGTTTACTCCCACTATTATGGAGCCGGTGCCATCGTCAATTACAAATTGCTTGTAGATGTTGCCGCTCTCGTCGTTGGCAATTACCACTCCCTCGATGATGATATTGTCGGTAACCTCCTCGACGCTGCTCGATGATATTACCGAGGCATATTGTTGCTTTAATTGGGCTATTGTGGTGTTTGCCTCGCCTATGCTGTTGTTGCCGAAGGGGGGCTGCGAAAAATCGGGCTCGTCAAATTCGTTCATACAGGCTGTTGCCGTAAAGAGTGTGAGCCCTAAATAAATGAGATATTTTATTGCTTTCATATTCTTATCTTTTCTGTGGGGGTTAGAAACGTAGGCCGATGTTCAAATAGAAATTGAATGCGTTGGCATAATAAAGATAGGGGTTCTTCGAGAATTTGTAGGTGCGAGCCTCGCCGTCCGAGTAGTTGTCGTCGCGATTCTGCTCGTATCCGCCTGTAACCATAT
Source organism: Bacteroidaceae bacterium (assembly GCA_017407905.1). Lineage (GTDB taxonomy): Bacteria > Bacteroidota > Bacteroidia > Bacteroidales > Bacteroidaceae > HGM04593. The sequence goes on from JAFQVS010000090.1 coordinate 5,881, forward strand.
TCTCGTTGTTAAGCACATTTTGCAACTGAAGGTTGATGTTCAGACGCTGTCCGCCGCGCAGGTTGATACTCTTGCCGATAGAGGCATCGACCAACCAACCGCCCTTGCCTTTGTACTGCGAGGGAATGTCGAGCATTGTGTTGCCCTCGCTGTCGATAACAGGGTCGCCCACGACGCTTGCCAAGCGACGGTACGATGATGCGCCGATATATACGCGGTCGTAGTAGTTGGCGTTTGCGCTCAGATACCAGCCGTTGGTGTTATAATCGACGCCCACGCTCGCTGCTGTCAGGGGGCTGCCGTCGATGTGCGCACCGTTCATATATACCTTGTCGCTCTGTACAACCTTCTCGTTCTCGCTTATGAGGAATCCGTTGGCGTTCTTTGTGTATTCGGCCTCGTTGATTGTTCCCACAAAATTAAACGACAGGGACGAGGTTACGTTATATACAATTGCAGCCTCGGCGCCGTAGTGTTTTCTTTGCAGGCCGGTCATCGACAGATAGGTGAAATTAGAGAGCATATCATTGTAGAATGCGCTCTGCTCCACTGCATCGTCGAATTGTGTGTAGTAGCCTGTTACCTTTGCTGTTACGGGGCCCAGAGTGAGCTTGTACGATGCTTCGGCGTTAAGGATTTTTTCATTTTCGAGGCCATAGACAAAGTCGTTGCGCATACGGGGTGCTACAAAGGAGTTGTAGGCCAGCGGGGCGCGATGCTCGTAACCGGCACCCAATGTTATTGTGTTGTTGCCGTTTATGTTCCACGTAAGGCCTGCTTTTGTGCCGCCGCCGAGGAATTTTGCGGTGCCGCTGCTTCCCTTTGAGTTGTTTATGGCGCGGCCGTTGCGCATATTTCCGTAGCGCTCCATTGTTGTGCCGTCGATGTGTGCGCCGACTGCGAGGCTGATGCTGTTTTTATTATATGTATATTGTCCGAAGAGGCGTGCCGTGTTGACGTAAATATCGTAGTCGTATCCGAATGTGTCGCCCTCTTTTATTATGCGGTTGGGGCGGTCAACGTCGTTCTGTACGTAGTCGCTCCCCGGCGCAAAATCTCCTACCGAGAATTTATCAATGTCGGTGCCGTAGTTGTTCGAGCCCAATAGGTCGTCGAGGGTCTTGTAGTGCATTCCCTTTGTCGTCCCCAGATTAAGGCCGAGGGTTATGTGGTTGTTCTTGTTAAATTCGTGGTTCAGCACCGAGCTCAGATTGAGCATCATCTGGTCGTTGTTGCGCTTCTCGATGTAGTAGAGTGCGTTGCCGCCCGATGCGTTGGCCTGTTGGTTGGCAAAATACATATAGTCCCAATTTATCTGTCGGTTGGCCTTTGAGGCTTTCCAATAGTCGTAACGGGCCTGCCAATCGGCTCTCTCGTCGTCGGTGGGGGTGTAGTTGAGGTCCCACACGTCGTAGGCTGCGCTTGGCAGATTCTGATAGTAGTGGGGACGCGGGTCGGCTGCGTTGCCGTTCCATCCGAGGGCTGTCGTGCCATATTTCGAGTATTTTCCGGCCACGGTGGTTGTGAGCTTTGTCGCGTCGTCAATTTTCCAATCCCACGTAAAGAGCACTGTGGGCTCGTACGATGTTACCACGCGGGCGTTGCGTTTCTGCCCATTCTGATAGCCCCAATTGGGGTTGTAATAGTGGCTGTTGGCCAGCCAATAGGCCTCTTCGGTGGCCGCTCCCTGCTGGGCGCGCTCGGTGGGCGAGCCCCACGTTGCAAATGATACCGAGTGATTCTCGTTTATTACCTTTTCGAGGGCAAGAAAATATCCCAATGAGTTATAGAATGTTCCCTCGATGACACCCTCGTTGGCCCAACGGTACGAGGCCGAGGCTGTCAGCGCCCAGCCGTTGTCCATAAGACCGGTTGAGTAGGTGTACATTGCGCGGGCAATGTAGTTGCGGTTACAGCCCACAAGCGATGCTTTGTGCCCTGCCGCATATTGGCTGGCGCGCATATTTATGTTGCTTGCGCCCGCTACGGGTGAGTAGCCGAAACCGGATGCTTCGAGGAACGTTGCGCCCTCTTTGTTACGGGTGGCGTCGTTAAGGCCGCCTATCATTCCGTAGCTGAAGCTGCCGCGTTCGGCGTCGTTCAGAAGCGCGCCGTTGGCATAGACGTTGCTGTACATATTCTCGTAGGCGCGCACTCTGAATCGCATCGGGCTGAACAGATAGCCTACCTCGGAGAGGAAATAGTCGTCGTTCGAGCCTGTCATTGTCGATGAGCCTTGAATGACATCCTCGTCCTCGTCGAGCTGTCCTTCGGAGAAGGTAAAGGCGTCCTTGTCGTTGTCGAGACTGAGCTCCTCGGCGGCGACTGTGTCGCGCAGATGGCGTATCGCGGGGTCGCGTTTAATGCTTTTGTCGAGCTTCTCTTTGCCCTCGCGCAAAAGGTCAACCTGTGCGGCGGCCTCTGTCGGGCCCGACAGATTGAAAATGAGCAGCAGTGCTGCAATTCTGAAAAATTTATTCATAGTATGTCTTTATGTTTTTTTGCGTTGCAATAGACTGTCTCTCTAATTGCGGGTAGAGTAAAAACAGCCTACGAAGATAATGAAAAAGTATTTAGACGACAAAGTAAAATATGGGTTTTTATATCTATAAGGCATAAAATTGGCCACTGTTTATAACTTTTTTTGTTTCAATCGCGATTGTAAATTTAAAAAACACTATTTTTACAAAGATTATCGAAATTGAATGAGTAACTATTTATATTATTTAAGGTATATGCGTAAATTCCTATTTCCCCTATTCGCTTTAGTCCTTTTTGTGATAAATGCGGCGAGTGTAACCGCGCAGAAAAAATACGAGGTTTATAGTGTGGGATTCTATAATCTCGAGAATCTGTTCGACACAATTCACGACGCAGGAAAAAACGACTTTGAGTTTCTGCCTGATGGTACAAATAAATGGGGCACAATGAAATACACGAATAAGCTCAAGAATATGGCTACGGTGCTCAATGAGATGTCAACCGATATGTTGCCGATGGGCCTTGCTGCTGTGGGTGTCTCCGAGATAGAGAATTATCGTGTGCTTGACGACCTTGTCAGCCACCCCGTGCTTGCGCATCGAGGCTGGAAGATTGTGCACATCGAGGGTCCCGACCGTCGCGGCGTCGATTGTGCCTTGCTCTATAATCCCAAGCTCTTCAGCCCCGTGGCAAGCAAATTGGTGCCCTACACAACCGAGGATAATGACACAACCTACAAGACCCGCGGCTTTTTGACGGTGAGCGGTGATATGGCAGGCGAGCGTGTACATATTATCGTGAACCATTGGCCGTCGCGTTACGCATCCTCACCCGCGCGTGAGCGTGCCGCAGTGCTTGTCAAGGCGGTAAAAGACTCGCTTATGGCACAGAATCCGCAGTCGAAAGTGATAATAATGGGTGATATGAACGACGACCCCGACGACAAGAGTATGAAAAACTGTTTGGGCGCCAAGCGCGAGCAGAATCAGATAAAGCACGACACCGACCTTTACAACCCGTGGTGGAACGTGCTGCGCAAAAAAGGCTTGGGAACATTGAAGTACAAGGGCAAATGGAACCTCTTCGACCAGATAGTCTTTAGCGGTAATCTTGTGGGCAAGGAGCGCTCGACGCTCAAATTCTATAAGCCCGAGATTTTCTCGCGCAGCTATATGTTGCAGACCGAGGGAAAATACAAAGGCTCGCCTAAGCGTACACACGCCGGCGGCGTGTGGCTCAACGGTTACAGCGACCACCTTCCGGTGATTATCTATCTTATAAAGGAGCAAAAATAGCATCCGCCCGTTAGCGGGCTATGGCTGCCCGACTGCTTTTTTTGTCTAAAAACAGCGGCAAAAAAAATATATTATTGGAAATTTAAACGGCCTCTTATATATTGGCTGCCTATTATGGGGCAGCCAATATTTTTTTAGCCTGCAAAAGAGGCTCAGTAGAAATTTACTGTGAACAAGAATCAATAATCTATTTCTAATTATCAAGAACAGCAGCATATAATACGTGCAAAAGGTAACTTTAAATTAAATATTGCACCATAAAAAAGAAATTCAATGTAGGTTCGATTGTTTTAAGGAAAAAGTGCGAGGTATGTTTAACC
>JAFQVS010000091.1 GCA_017407905.1 Bacteroidaceae bacterium
AAGCGTCTAAGTAGCGGTTAAACATACCTCGCACTTTTTCCTTAAAACAATCGTACCTACATTGAATTTCTTTTTTATGGTGCAATAAATTAAAAGTTACCTTTTGTACGTATTATATGCAGCTGTTCTTGATGGTGAAAAGTAGATTATTGATTCTTGTTCACAGTAAATTTCTACCGAGCCTTTATTCTGCTCGCTCGGGAAACTTAATCGCTGATGCTGCTGTCAAACTCTAAAAGGGCGCTTATGCTGCTATCTATGGGGTAGCGGCTGTGCCCTTGTAACTCCTCTTCGATGCGTATGAGGCGGTTGTATTTTGCGGTGCGCTCGCCGCGGCTCATCGAGCCTGTTTTTATCTGTCCGGCGTTGGTGGCGACGGCAATATCGGCTATTGTGGTATCTTCGGTCTCGCCCGAGCGGTGGCTGATTATTGTTGCGTAGCCGTTGCGCTTGGCAAGCTCGACAGTGTCGAGTGTCTCGCTGAGCGTGCCTATCTGGTTGGGTTTTATGAGTATGGCGTTTGCGCAGTGCTGTTCGATGCCTTGACGCAGATAGCGGGTGTTGGTTACAAAAAGGTCGTCGCCCACAAGCTGACAGCGCTTTTCGAGGCGGGCTGTCAGCTGTCGCCAGCCTTCCCAATCGTTCTGCGACATTCCATCTTCTATGCTGTCGATGGGGTAGCTGTCGATGAGATGGGACAGATAGTCAATTTGTTGCGAGGGGCTTAAATTCTTGCCGCCGCTCTGAAAGAGTGAATAGTCGTACCGTCCATTGTCGTAAAACTCGGAGGCGGCACAGTCGATGGCGATGCTTACCTCTTTCCCGGGCTTATATGCTGCCTCTTCGATGGCTGCGGTGATGCTGTCGAGCACATCCTCGATGCTGTTAAATTGTGGAGCAAAGCCGCCTTCGTCGCCCACCGCGGTGCTGAGCCCGCGCTTGCGAATCACCTTTTTGAGACTCTGGAATACCTCGGAGCCCACTCTTATGGCTTCGTGGAACGACTTTGCTCCAATGGGACGTATCATAAATTCTTGAAAGGCAATGGGTGCGCTTGAGTGTCGCCCGCCGTTGACAATGTTTATCATCGGGATGGGCAGAATGTGGGTGTTTGTGCCGCCGATGTATCGGTACAGGGGCAGTCCCGATGCTTTTGCGGCGGCGCGCGCCACTGCCAACGAGACTGCCAGCGTGGCATTTGCGCCTAATTTACGTTTGTTGCTTGTTCCGTCCAGCGCAATGAGCGATGCGTCGATGATACGCTGTTTTTCTGCGTCGAGCCCGATAATCTCGGGGGCGATGCGGCGGTTGATGTGTCCTATGGCACAGCGTACGCCCTTGCCGTTGTAGCGCGAGGGTTCGTTGTCGCGCAGCTCTATTGCTTCATTCTCGCCCGTCGAGGCTCCCGAGGGAACCGATGCGCGTGCCGTTACTCCATTTTCGAGTGTAACCTCGGCCTCGACCGTTGGTGTTCCGCGCGAGTCGAGAATCTCGCGTCCTTTCAGTCCTATAATCTTCATATATTATTTGTTATGGTTATTTGTAGGATAAACAAGTGAAACGGGCGAAGGTTTGTTTCGGGGTGGGCAATTGTTGCGTTTTTTTGTGGTACTATTGTTTTTTTTCGCTCCTGCTTGCTCTTTTTTATGAATATTATAGTAACTTAGCCAATTGTTATTTAGAAACTAAATTTATATTGATTATGAGCGATTTTAAGAATAAGATGCTCCAACGTTTCTTGGAGTATGTGAAATTTGATACTCAGTCGGCCGACGAGGCTGTTTGTGTGCCTACCACCGAGGGGCAGTTTGTCTTTGCACGTTATCTTGAGCAGCAATTAAAGGCGATGGGCCTCACCGAGATTGTGCTCGACGAGAAGGGTTATCTGTATGCAACGCTTCCGGCCAATTGCGAGGATGAGCTTCCCACAATTGGCTTTATTGCGCACGTCGATACAAGCCCCGATATGAGCGGCAAGGGTGTCAGCCCGCGCGTTGTCGAGAATTATGCCGGCGAGGATATTGTGCTCGATGCCGGCGAGGGCATTGTGCTATCGACAGCCGATTTTCCCGAGGTTAAGGATTATGTCGGACACGACCTTGTGGTTACCGACGGGCATACTCTGTTGGGTGCCGACGATAAGGCCGGAATTGCCGAGATTGTTTCGGCCATTGCTTATCTGCAAGAGCACCCCGAGATTAAGCACGGTAAGGTGCGCATCGCGTTTAACCCCGATGAGGAGATTGGTCGCGGTGCACATAATTTCAATGTGCCTCTGTTTGGTTGCGAGTGGGCCTACACGGTCGATGGCAGCTGCGAGGGCGAGATTGAGTTTGAGAATTTCAACGCAGGCAGTGCCACATTCAAGATTCAGGGACGCAATGTGCACCCGGGCTATGCAAAGGGCAAGATGCTGAATGCTCTGCGTGTGGCAACGGCGCTTGTCGAGGCTGTTCCCGCCGAGGAGTCGCCCGAGTGTACCGAGGGGTACGAGGGATTCTACCACCTTATGGGCATAAACGGCGGGGTTGATGCGGCAAGCGTGTCGTACATTATCCGCGACCACGGCAAGGAGGAGTTTGAGCGTCGTATGCAGTTTATGAAAAAGGTCGAGCAGGAGATGAACGAGCGCTTCGGCGAGGGTGTTGTTACGCTCGACCTTAAAGTGCAGTACAGAAATATGCGCGAGATGGTCGAGCCTAAGATGTTTATCATCGACCTTGCCAAGAGTGCGATGCTCGCGGCCGGTGTCGAGCCTCGTGTAAAGCCCATCCGCGGAGGTACCGACGGTGCGCAACTGTCGTTTATGGGGCTACCCTGTCCCAATTTGTTTGCCGGCGGAATAAATTTCCACAGCCGCTACGAGTTTGTATCGGTGCAGGTGATGGAGAAGGCTGCAATGACCGTTGTGAAGATTATTGAGGGGCTCGCCTCGCAGAATAGGTAATATATAATAAGGAGAGAAATGTCTTTATTTCGGGTAATTTTATCAATTATATTCCCGCCGCTTGCCGTCATTGACAGGGGGTGCGGCTCGATTCTGATTGTATTTTTGCTGACGCTCTTGGGATGGGTTCCGGGCGTCCTTGCAGCGTTGATAATATTGAATAAGCAGGCATAATGGAACAGACCGAGTATTTGCGCGATTTTGAGAAGCGTTTGCAGGACGAGCTTCTGAAATTGTGCACCAATTATAAGCTATTGGATGGCGTGCTGCTTTCGAGTGAGGATGTCGAGGGACGATGGGAGGCATTGGCGCTCGACTATATGGCCGATGCTGTGGCACAGATAAATGAGTATCCCACGGTAGCGGTTGCGTGGGCCGGATATATGGGAATGGCGGTTGCGCATCTGTGGGACAAGGATTGGGAACTGCATTGTAACGACGAGTATCGCTCGCTCTATGGCGATAATGGCTTCGATGATATGGACGAACATATTGTGCGCGACATTCTGGGGCTACCGCTGGAAACACCTTACGCAAAGGAGATTGAGGAGATGATGCGCCGCTCGGCCTATTCGGTGCTGAACCTTATCCGCCACGAGAATATTCAGCCGCAGAGCCCAATGGCTTACTATACTTTTGCACGCGCAGTGAAGGTAATGTATCGCATCGGGGCGGCAATTGAATTGAAACGCTTGGGTTATAAATTCGAGAAGATTGACCTTCCCTCTTGCTGATTCTTTTCTCTGTATGGACGAGCTTTTGCAACGGGCATTGGAGATTGCCGTCGAGGCACACGAGGGGCAGTGCGATAAGTCGGGACGACCTTATATCGAGCATCCTTTGCGTGTGATGGCAATGGGCGGCAGCGACGAGGAGCGCATCGTGGGTATTCTGCACGACGTCATTGAGGATAGCGGGTGGACTTTGAAGATGCTCGGGGACGAGGGCTTCCCGGCCGAGATTATTGATGCGGTTGATGCTCTTAGTCGCCGTCCCGAGGAGACGTACGAGAGGTTCATTGGGCGTGTGGCGCGTAATCCGTTGGCAGTGGCCGTGAAACTGAACGACCTTACCGATAATATGGACATTAGACGTCTGCCTTATCTCTCGGACAAGGATGTGAAGCGTCTGAAGCGTTATCTTAAGGCTTATAAGCGTCTTATGGGCGAGCCGCAATATTCCGTCGAGGCCACAAGGCGCGACTATCCGAATGCTTATAATGTGTGGTCGGCCGACGATGACAATGAGCTTGAACGTCTGTGGCGCAACGGCTTGACGCCCGGGCAGTTAGCGGCGCATTTTGGGCGGAAAGAGGGTGGCATACGTTCCAGAATAAAGCGTCTGAAGCTTGGAGAGTAGCTCTTTGCTATCTATCCGGGGGCTCCTTTATTCATCGGTGTGTATAAGAATCTTTTTAAACTCATAAATAAAATTGGCAGCTTTTTTAAGGCTGCCAATTTTATTGTGTGTCAGAATTTGCGGAAACGCAACCGTACCGAATCGGATTGCAGTCTCATCCCATTGCGGTCGAGGTGCAGAATCTTGAATTTCTCGTTGCTGTTATTGTATATTCCATACTTTTTTAGGCTGGGGCATTTTGGGTCAATCATCTGTATAAACAGTGAATCGCCCGTATTCTGGAAACGACCAAATTGGCTGCCTATTTTTATCAGCTCTAACTGTACTTTCCAAAAATAGTTCTTCTCTTTGGTGTCTGTGATGCTTCCGTCGCTTTTTACAATCTCGGTGAGCCTCCACATACCTCCAAAATCACCATTATTGTCCTCTTTTTGGCAACTGCAAAATATTAGTGATAGGATAAGGAGAGGGAATATGTTTTTTTTCATTCTTTGCTGTTTATTAAAAGTTTATTATTCCACTTTTACGCACGGTTAGCATTGCGCCGCTGTTGTTGCTGTATAGGTCGCCATTGTCGAATGCAAAGGATGCCGTGGCACTCCATCCTTTTAGCTTCGTGGGGGTGTACGATAGCTCGAAGAGCCCCGACAGATTCTCTTTAATTTGTAAAAAAGGTAGGTCGTAGCTTCCCCAATTGTTCGATTTTGTCAATAGTACTCTGTAGCCTATGCTTCTGAAAGGTTGCCCCTCTATTCCTAAATGAAAGGCCTCGACGCGATTATTCTCGCTTCTAATCCTATGGCTGCTGTTGTATATTGGCGAGGTTACAAGCGGGGTACCTATAATCATTCCGTAGTTGAACCAGCCGTTGTATAGTTTGTTGTTGTAATTATTATCGTCGCAACTAATTTGGTCGGGTATCATTTGGTCGCTGTCGTGATAAATGGGGCCCGATTGGTTCTTTAGGTTGAAATATTCAATGGCTACTCCTTTTACCCATTTACACTCTTTTAGTGTCAATTCAATGCCAATTAGCTGCTCGGTCCACAGACCATACTCCCAGAACATCTGCGAGTGGTCGTCGAATGTGTGGTCGTAGTAGGTGCGCAGTTTCCATTTTTTATCGTCCCAAGTGAGTGCGCCATTCCAGCTGCCCAGATGGTTGCCCGATACATTGCCTTGGTCTATGCCTGCGTAGCTGTCGTCGCCTTTGGTTGGAACAAGAACTTTGAAATAGTCTATAAAGCGTGTGGGATTTTTCACCGTATAACCTTTTTTGCCGAATGTGTTATATATGTATCCTCCGAATTGTGCCACCATATTAAGGCCAAACTCGAATGTCAGTGGAAATTTCTTGTTGTTGCCGAACTTAAAATCTATCTTTTTCGAGTGGTAGCGCACGGCCGAGGTGCGTTGGGTGCCCGCGGCTGCAAAATCCTTTTGCCACTCTTGGTCGGTGAACCAGCCGTAGGCTAAATGTCCGCGCAGGGTGAACCAGCCGTTTGTCCCGAAGATGTCCCAATATTCGGGTACTTCGAGGCGTATTTGCGGGATGGGGCGGGCGTTGCCGCTCTCAACGAGGCTGCCCGTTGACAAGCGGTGGTTGACAAGATTGTCCCAACGCTCCTTTTGTCCCAACGACAAGGTGAACATCTTCCAACTAATATCGGCGTATGCTTGTTGCAGAATTATGGTTGATGTGTGGTTGTGTGCCACTAAAAAATCTACTCCGTAGTCGGCACTCCACGCTTTGCCCATTTTGCTTGTTCCCGATAGTGCGGCACGAATATACCCGCTGCGGGTGTCGATGCTGCCCACGCCTTGTCGGTTAGATACGTGCCAAAAGGGTGCATAGTCGCCATCTGAGGCTACTCCGCTCATTTCGACGTTGTATTGTATGTTCTGTGCAGATAATGCAACCGAGAAGAATATAAATAGTATAAATAGTTTTTTTCTCATTCTTTTTTATTTAGAATTTAGTATCTTATTCTTAATTTTTTTGCGCCAAAAGAAGTGCCAGATTCTAAAAAACGGGGTGCATATAATTTCGAGCGGGTGGTACTTCAAAAAGCGCAAATTGCGCTTAGTCTTGAATATGAAGCGTATAAGTGGATTATCGCTATATAATTTCTTGTTTATTCTCTTGTCGAAGGCTCCAAAATTTCCCGAGAGCATAATTTCGTTTAAAAGAAACTCGCCCTGTTTCTTGTCGGGTGGGGTGATGAGGTATTTATCGGGCATATCAAATACTTTTTGCAGTACGTACATTGTCGCACGTGCAAAGCCATAGAGATTAAGCTCTTTGAGTGTTGATATTGTTTGGTCTTTTTCCTCGGGGGTAAAGCCGGCGGTGAGCACCATATAATAGTCGAGCATTTGTCTAAGGCCTATTCCCTCGGCAAACAGATGACGGTATATGTGTAGCAATATGAATACTCTGTTAAAGGAGAGTGTGGGGACATTGACACGGAGACCATCTTCGAGCAGGATGCTGTTGTTGAACGAGGGTTCTGCATTCTGTGTGAAATATTTCTGTAATTTACGGTTGATGAAATAATTATTCATCCACGAGGGGGTAAAATGAATCTCAATGTCAATATCGCTAAGGACGGGAAAATCGACGTGATGATATACGGGCTCACTGTCAGGGCTTATGGTGTCTATATACTTTATGATTTTTTCGCGTGTGCCGTCGAGCCAAATATCAATGTCGCCGGGGTGGCGGTAGAGTGGCCGAGGATAGAGCATTGCAATTCCTTGTCCTTTTAATATTGCGCTTTTGAATCCGTCCTTTAAAAAACGCTCTGTTATGTTAGCTGCGTATTTATTCTGTTTTTTATTTTCGTTTTTTATGCGCTCGCTATATAAGTACCACTTAATGAGAATATCTTTTGGGGGGCGTTTTTCATCGGGCAGTTGTTCAAATGCAAGAAATACAATTCCCGCAAGTGTCTGTTGTTTGGATATTTTGTAAATATCTTCCCATTGTTCACTTGTGAGGTTGCTTGGAAAATCGCCACCTTTATTAAGTGCGATACGTACAAGTTTAAAAAAGAGAATTGTCGAGTAACCTTGTTCCATACTCTGTATTCTAATATTTTATGGTGAGTGTCGAAAATTTTCGCGCGACAGCGCAAAGATACTAACAAACTTAATAAACGGCAAAAAAATATGATAATTTCACAAACGTGTTTTTCGTATGTGAATCTATTTTTGCCGTAAAAAAAATTATGGACAAATGTAGTAGTAAAAATGTATCATTCAGCGGGTCGGGATTTTCGGCTCTCAACAGAAGATTGGAGCAGAAATTAGAGATTTTGAAAGACACTTTGACAAGAAAAGACGCTTGGATTTATGTTGCTTGGGACAGCGATTCCTCGCTCGACAATTTTGTGCAGCGCGGGTGTTACTTTATCGACGGAACGCGTCGGGGACAGGGCGGAGGCTTTCCCGACACGGGTGCAAATGACGCAGGGGACTTTTCGGCCATATTGATGGTAGTCGATTCGACGCCTGTCGGCAACAAGCGAGACGAAGGAGTCTCGGGACAATTTCTTATGCTCTCGGATAATTCCACACAAAGAACAAGGGTTTATACGCGTACCAATATATACACAGCGGCAAAGAACAGCTGGGGGGCGTGGAACGAGCTTGGCGAGAATATATCAATGGAGAGCAAGCTACAGAAGCTCGAACAGACGGTATTTCCGCTTGAAGTTACGCTGTCAGTCTCTCCCTCGGTAGAGAAATTTACGGGAGCAAGCAAGGACTTTACCATCTCGTGGACGGTGGAGATTGCGGGCGAAGCGGTTACCCCGTCGAACATTGTGTTAAAGGTGGGCGGCGAGACGGTGCCCGTGGACAAAGAGGACACCTCGAAGATTGTTTCTGCTACTGATGATAAAAAAGTGGAGCTTACAATAGAGGCCGACGGACGCACGGCAACAAAAACAACAAAATTGAATTTTGCATATCTTGCTTACACAGGTATTGTTGCCAATGATTTTAAAGTAAACGAAAAAAATGTTACTTCTCTTAAAGAAATGCCATTGGTTGATGGTAAAGCTCGTACTTATACTTACGACAAAGCCCTCGATAGAGAAAAGATTGTATATGCTTATGCAAAGTCTTATGGCATATTGTCGGAAATAATAGAGGGTACGAATAATGGTATAAATAATTATACCCGTACCGAAACTACAATCAATGGGATTGATTATTATGTCTATATTACAACTAATTATTTTTCAACAGAACAAGCACCAACTTATAAATATGAATAACTATGGCTTATATATTTTCAAATAATATATCTTTTATTGGGAAAAATCCCAATTTTACACGTGATG